>CAZDNY010000494.1:0-2950 GCA_964506885.1 uncultured Hyphomicrobiaceae bacterium
CGGTACGGTTACACGCGCAGGCACGGACCAGGACGGCAACACGGTCGGCGACCAGAGCCCGGAAGCCCGCGCCCACGGCATGAGCGTCTCGCTCAACATGGCCGATGTGGAGTTCCTGGGCGATACGTTCACCTTCATAGACTGCCCAGGCTCGATCGAGTTCCAGCACGAAGGTGCACTGGCGCTCACCGCATGCGATGCCGCCGTCGTCGTCTGCGAGCCCGACCCCAAGCGCGTGCCGTCGCTGCAGTTGATCCTCAAGCAGCTCGAGGACCGCGGCATTCCGCATTTTCTCTTCCTCAACAAGATCGACATCTCCAATACGCCGGTCCGCGAGATCATTCCGATGTTGCAGCCGGCCAGCACCAAGCCGCTCGTGCTGCGCCAGATCCCGATCTGGGAGAACGGCGTCGCCACCGGCTTCATCGATCTGGCGTCCGAGCGCGCCTACGTCTACCGCGAGCATGCCGTCTCCGAGATCGTCGCAATCCCCGACAAGGACGGCGAGCGCGAGCAGGAGGCCCGCTTCCACATGCTCGAACAGCTTGCCGACTATGACGATGCGTTGATGGAACAGCTCCTGACCGATATCGAGCCGCCGCGCGACCACATCTTCGACGATCTGGCACGAGAGCTGGCGGAAGGTCTCATTTGCCCGGTGCTGCTGGGTTCAGCCACGCATGGCCACGGTATTTCGCGGCTCCTGAAGGCGCTGCGCCACGAGGCTCCGTTCGTCGACCGGACAGCGGCGCGCCTGAAGCTCGAAAACACGCAGCAGTCCGGGTTCGTGTTCAAGACGCTGCATACGAGCCATGGCGGCAAACTCTCGTTTGCGCGCGTGCTGACGGGCGAGATACCCGATGGCGCCGTTCTGACCGGCGCTGATGGTCATGAGGAACGCGCCTCGGGCATCTTCACCATGTTGGGGGAGGAGCCCAGGAAGCGCGGCGCCGCCAGGGCCGGCGACACCGTCGCGCTCGGACGCCTCGAAACCATCAAATCGGGCGAGACCATCACCACCGCGAAGAATGCCATTCGGCAGGTGGCAACGCCGCAACCGCCCTATGCCGTCTTCGGCGTCGGCCTGGGGCTGCAGGACCGCAAGGACGAGGTCAAGCTGACCAGCGCTGTCGGCAAGCTGGTCGAGGAGGATCCCTCCTTGAAGGTCGAACACAGCGCCGACACACACCAGATGCTGCTGCTCGGACAGGGGGAAATGCACATGCGCGTCGCCCTGGAGCGGCTGGAGCGCAAGTTCGCGGTCCCCGTCGTGCGCGAGCGCCGGCACGTGCCCTACAAGGAGACGATCCGCAAGAGCATCGAGATCCGCGGGCGCCACAAGAAGCAGTCGGGCGGTCATGGCCAGTTCGGCGACGTGCTGGTCGACATCTCGCCGCTGCCGCGTGGCACCGGCTTCCAGTTCTCCGAGACCATCACGGGAGGCGCGATCCCCAAGCAGTTCATTCCCTCCGTCGAGATCGGCGTGAAGGACTACATGCAGCACGGGCCTCTGGGCTTCCCCGTGGTCGACATTGCCGTGAACCTGAAAGACGGGTCGTTCCATAGCGTCGATTCTTCCGACATGGCTTTCCGCCAGGCCGGGCGGATCGCCATGAGCGAGGGAATGCCCAAGTGCCAGCCGGTCCTGCTGGAGCCGATCATGGCCGTCGAGATCCAGGTGCCTTCTGAGGCGACCGCGCGCATCAACGGCATCATTCCGCAGCGCCGCGGCCAGATCCTGGGCTTCGATGCGCGTGAGGGGTGGCCGGGTTGGGATGTTGTCCTGGCCCACATTCCCGAGGCCGAGATCGAGGATCTCATCATCGAGTTGCGCTCCGCGACCGCCGGTGTCGGCACGTTTACCGCGGCGTTCGACCATCTGGCCGAATTGACCGGCAAGCTCGCCGATCACGTCCTCGCCCAGCACAAGGACGAGGCGGCCTGAGAAGGCCGCGCCCGCCAGCGGCAGTGCACCGCCCGGCCGACCGGAACCGAAGAAGAAAAAAGGCATCGCCGATCACGGCGATGCCTTTGCTTTGTGGTCGCAGATCGGCGCCGCCTACCAGCCCGCCTTGTTCCACAACTGCTTGAGCCGCTGATCGCGACCGCAGCCGTGGCGGTAGAACTGATAGCGCCAGGGATGCTTCAGATAGTAGTCGTGATGCTCTTGTTCGGCTGGTGTGAACGTGGACGCATCGACGATCTTGACGATCACGGGCTTGTCCAGAATGCCGCTCTTCTCGAGCTCCGCCTTGCTGGTCTCGGCCAGCTTGCGCTGCTCGGGCGTGTGCACGAAGATCGCCGGACGGTACTCGTTGCCACGGTCGCAGAACTGTCCGTTTGCATCGGTCGGATCGACGTTGCGCCAGTACCACGTCAGGAGTTTCTGGTAGGTGACCTTCTTGGGATCGTAGATCACCTGCAGCGCTTCGGTGTGCCCGGTGAGGCCCGTGGCGACGAGTTCATAGGTCGGGTTCTTGAAATGCCCGCCGGTGTAGCCGGGAATGGTCTTCAAGACGCCCGGCACCTTGTCGAAGTCCGCTTCCACGCACCAGAAGCAGCCGGCCGCGAAGGTCGCCACCTCGGTCTTCAAGCCCTCGGGCAGCGGCGCCGACTGCCGCGCCAGTTCCTCAGGCTGCGGCATCGGCCGCTGCGCAACGGCCGATCCGCTGACGCTGACGTAGGCCAAACCCGCCGCTGCGGCGAGGCAGGCCGCGACGGTAACGATGCGCAGGCGATGGGTAATGCGCATGGGCTTTGTCCCTTGCTGCGCGCTCACGCGCCTTCCTTCGGCTCGAACTTCAAGGCCACGCCGTTGATGCAGTGGCGCAGCCCCGTCGGCTTCGGGCCGTCGTCGAAGATATGACCCAGGTGCCCGCCGCAATTGGAGCAATGCACCTCCGTGCGCACCATGAAGAAGCTCTTGTCGACCGACGTGCCGACCGCCTTG
>CAZDNY010000495.1:0-2944 GCA_964506885.1 uncultured Hyphomicrobiaceae bacterium
TGGCGACCCACCTCGTTTATCTCGATCCCGTGCCCGGGGCGCCCGGGCGCGTCTATGAGATCAGCGTCTTCACCGGCGCCGCCCCGCACGATGCACTGCCCCGCGCGGCCGGCGACGCCGCCGACGCCCGCTTCGTCGCGCCACACGCGCTGGCGGACTTGGCCCTGACACCCGGCCTGAATCACCTGATTGACCAGGCGCGCGAACGGGCTGGCCATCTCAGCGAGTTCTGAACACGAAAACCACGCCCAACTCGCCACCTCGCATCGCACACCGATCGCAGCCGTGCCACGGCCAAGAATCGATGCTAGAGACACGTGATCATTCGAATGATCACATTCGGCAATGGCCTCAGGAACGCAGCCCATATCGCTGAGTGTGCCCATGAAGCCGCCCTGACCTGCGCCTGGATCAGCTGATTGAGGAGAACCCCGTGTCTGCCGCCGTCGCTTCAGACCGGCCCACTTTACCGCGACGCGCCGATCGCCGTTCCTCCGCGGCCGGCCGCACCCTTTTGGCCGTAACGCTGCTCCTGCTTGCCTCAGCGCCGCTCAGCGCTGCGCCAGCACCGGGCCTCAGCGGACCCGCCGCAAACGAGGATACGCGCCCCTACGACGCAAAGCTCCTGCGTCTCGCAGAACTGCTGGGATCGATCCATTACCTGCGTGAGCTGTGTGGCGCCAACGAAGGACAGTTCTGGCGCGACACGATGCAGGAACTGATGAAGTCTGAAGGCTCGTCTCCCGTCCGTCGTGCGCGGCTCACCGAGAGTTTCAATCAGGGGTATAGAAGCTATTCGCGCACGTACAATGTGTGCACGCCCACGGCACGCGCTGCCATCGACCGCTTTCTCGCCGAAGGCGCAGAGATTTCGGACGGCCTGGTCAAGACTGCCCCCTAGAGCACTGCGTGCGACGTCCTGCTGGCAAGCCGTGCAAAGCATGCTCGAATTGAATGGCCGGAACCCGGTTGCTCCTCCCCCCGCTTCATCATCTTCTGCAAGCTGCTCATGCAGCAACGCGATAGCAAGTCCGGTCTTCCAGCACACTGCAGCATCCACACCGTTGCAACGCCTGCGCACGCATGCGACGCACACCCGCCGATTCACAATGAAAGTCGCACATGCACCAATCAGCCCCGCCGACATGATAGACAGGCGCGTCTGTAATCATCGTCAGCCTGATCACAGAAGGATTGCATCTCGATCGGATTTGCGCGACAGCATGCACACGACAAGGTGCCAGCGGGGCGCACCTGGGGCATCGCAGTTAGACAAGGGAGCCGGATCATCGCCCGGCGAAATGTAAAGCGGCCACCGCACACCAAGTAGGTACGAGTATTGTTTAGTCACGGGGGAAGTACATTGGCGTCTTCAATCGAGTTTGACACCCACAGCGAAGAAAGCATGCAGGCGCTGCGCCTGATCCTCGCGGCCTGGGATGAGGGCGAGGAAACCGGCGTTGCACCGGAGTTGATGGCCTATGCCGCGCTTTTCACGGCGCTGAGCGATCTCATCGACATGTATGGCGAGGACGCCGTTGCCGGACTGGCGCGCGGCCTGGAACAGCGCGTTCGCATGGGCGAATTCACCATGGTCCACACGCGCCAGTAGGGCACTCTGGTTTCTTGGTTTTCCTGAACCCTGGCCGACCCGGCAAACTGCCGGGGCGCAGCGGCGCACATTGCCCTAAGCAAGAGGCGGATCAAAACAGTCCGGCGAGATGCTTCATCACCATCTCGCCGACCAGCACGCCTCCGAACACGATCAGCGCCAGCCCGGCGAACCGGTTGATATGGCCGAACCGCGAACCGTCGATCTTGTGCCGGATGCGGCCGATCAGGTTGGACAGCAGCACCCACCAGCCGAGACTCCCGCCCATGATCGCGGCCACCATCGTCAGCGCGTCGACATGGGTTTTGACCTCGACGAACGTGCTGATACCGCCGAAGATAGCAAATAGCCCGAGCACCGCGCCCGGGTTGGTGATCGTCAGGAAAAACGTCTGCGGGATGTCCCAGGCGAAATCCTTGAGCGTCGCGTTGTCGGCGTGCGTAGGGTGCAGCATCTCGATCCGCGGCCCGGCGAGAAACAGTTTCAACCCGAACCCGGCAAGCGCCAGCCCGCCCACGATCTGTATCGCCGTGCGATAATCCTGTACGGCGCCCGAAATTGCACCGACGCCCAGTGCCGCAAACAGAGCGATGAGCCCGTCGCCGAGCACCGCGCCGATGCCTGCCGCCACACCGCCCCAAAACCCCCGCTCGATCGCGCGCTGGATGCACAGCACGTTGACGGGCCCCACCGGAGCCGCCACAAGAACGCCGATAGCCAAGCCAACGGGAATGATGAGAGGATTGGGGATCAGCTCCATGCGGCCTCACCGCACCAGCACCGGCACAGATCCGGCTCGCGCAGATCCGGCACGCATTGCTTCATTCGGCACGTGGCGACGCACGCTCCGCGCGCACGCTGTTCATCGGCCCGGCGGCCATAGCAAGAGCTTCGACACCGCCGCGCCCCCAACGATCCTTCCCCCGATCCGTAATCGCGCCACAAGGCACGTGATTCGTCTCATTTTATTGGTAACGGCGCTGGCCGGGCTTGTCCATCGACCGAACGCCACTGTGGCTGCCGAAAAACTCTCCGGCAAAACCGCAATAGCCGCTCCCGCTGATCCCGCACAGCCCCTTGGCTACGATCGGCGCACGGACGTGTCCAAACTGCCGCGTCCGGTCGCCGAAATGCTCGATGCGATCCAGAGCGCAATCGCCTCAGGCGAGATCGACGATTTGCGCACCGCCATCGAATGGAACGAACTGCCCCCGGCTTTCGGACCCGACCAGACCGACGAGCCCATAAAGTTCCTGAAGCAGGCGTCCGCCGACGAATCCGGCCGCCAGATGCTCGCCATCATGGCCGATCTGCTCTCCGTCGGCCCCGCCC
>CAZDNY010000496.1:0-2944 GCA_964506885.1 uncultured Hyphomicrobiaceae bacterium
CGGCGGCCTTGGATGGCCCAGCGCCTTCGAGGCGAATGATCTGGAGATGCGGCTCATGGGGACCGCGGGGCAATCAACCGTGCTGGCCGTCGTGGCCACCAGCGCCGTTCTCGACCGGCGTCAGGCCCAGCGGGTCGCCATCATGGCGCAGACGGGGCTGGCGCGCGCCATCTACCCGGTCCACTCACCGCTCGACGGCGATATCGTCTTTGCGGTCGCGACCGGGGCCACCGCTGCCCCTGCCGGGGTCGCGGGACTGGCGCGGATCGGCGCCGCAGCGGCTGATGTTCTGGCGCGCGCCGTCGCACGCGGCGTGCATGCGGCTGCCCCGCCACCGCCTGGCTGGACCGGTCCGCCGGCGTGGATCGAGCGGTTCGGCGGAGATCCGGCATGAGCACGCGTACCCTCACCATCATCCTCGCGATCACGGTGCTGGCGTTGTCACTCAGCTGGTGGGCGCGCTCGTACTACGGGGCGCAGCGCTGCGAGAGTTTCGGCAAGGTGTTCGTGCCCGACAAGGGCTGCGTTGATCCGCCGAAAGGCCCGTCCATCATTCTGGAGCGCGGCTTGAAGCGCACCTGAAGGTTGGGTTGCGCTGTGCTGACGGATCGTCGCAGTTGTGCAGATGCCGGGTTGCGGCACACCGCGAACGGGCCTACAGCAAACGGCGTGTGGCGGGCTGATGCTGCTGCCTCGTGACCTGCCCCAACTCTTTGACAGAGAGTCCGAATTCTCGCCGTCGATGCAAGCTCAACAGCTCATATCGCGGACGATCAAAACCTGTAGCGGCTCGCACAAGCCGTCAGGCGAACGGTCTGCGAATGGACCGCCCGCGCGACAGTGCCCGTCCGCCTGCGCAGCGAAAAGCGTGGCTCGATGACGTTCCATGTCTACCTCCCCGTTGCCGGGGTTGCGGTCAATGCACTCGCCGTTATCGGGGTGGGCGGTGCTGTCGGTTTTCTGTCCGGCCTGTTCGGCGTCGGTGGCGGCTTCATCATCACGCCACTGATGCTGTTCTTGGGCATCCCTACGGCCGTGGCAATTGCGACAGGCGCCAATCAGGCGACAGCGACCGCCGTCTCGGGCTCGATGACGCACTGGGCGCGCGGCAACATCGATTTCCGGATTGGCAACGTCCTGCTCGTCAGCGGCATCGCCGGATCGCTGCTGGGTACGCAACTGGTGGGCTACCTGCGGGCAAGGGGTCAGTTCGACCTGTTCTTGTCGCTGAGCTACGTGGTCCTGCTCGGTTCGCTGGGCACGCTGATGCTGGTGGAAAGCCTCAAGACGATGCGCACGGCGGCGAAAGCCGGCGGCATGCTCATCGAGCGACGCACGCATACCGTGCTGCATGGACTGCCGTTCAAGCTGCGCTTTCCCCGCTCCAAGCTCTACATGTCGGTGATCCCAGTGCTCGGGATCGGCGCTGTGATCGGCATCCTGACAGCCCTGATGGGCGTGGGCGGCGGTTTCGTTCTGGTGCCGGCTATGGTCTACGTTCTCAAGATGCGCACCAACATCGCGGTTGGCACATCGCTCTACCAGATCATGTTCGTGGGCGCGTTCACGACGCTTTCGCAGGCCTACTTCCTGCACTCGGTCGATGTGGTTCTGGGCATGCTGCTGATCTCGGCGGGTGTCGTGGGCACGCAGCTCGGCGCCAAGGCCGGGGCCAACCTCAAGGGTGAGCAACTGCGCTTGATGCTGGCGCTGCTGGTGCTGGCAGTATGCGCGCGCGTCGCCTTCGACATGGTGCGCCCGCCCTCAGAACTCTACCTGCTCACCCCTGTCCATGCGGCGCCTTGAGACCAGGGCGCGGCGATCGTGCCGGGGATAGCGGGGCAGCGGACGCGCGTTGCGATTGCGCCTGCGGGCGGGCTTTGCTAGGCCTCGCGCGAAGACCCGCCCGGCGCCGGAAAACCGGTCCCTTTCCGCAAAAAACGAGGCTCTCATGATCCCGCGCTATTCCCGCCCCGAGATGACCGTCATCTGGGAGCCCGCGACCCGCTTTCGCATCTGGTTCGAAATCGAGGCGCACGCCGCCTCGGCAATGGCCGAAATCGGCGTCATTCCCAAGGCGGCGGCCGACGTCATCTGGGAAAAGGGCGGCAAGGCCCAGTTCGACGTCGCCCGCATCGACGAGATCGAGCGCGTCACCAAGCACGATGTGATCGCCTTCCTCACGCATCTGGCCGAGTTCGTCGGTCCGGAGGCGCGGTTCGTCCACCAGGGCATGACCTCGTCCGATATTCTCGATACCTGCCTCAACGTGCAGCTGACGCGGGCCGCCGACATTCTCCTGGCCGACCTCGACCGGGTGCTGGCCGCACTGAAGAAGCGCGCCTACGAACACAAGGACACCCTGACCATCGGCCGCAGCCACGGCATCCATGCCGAGCCGACCACGTTCGGCGTCAAGCTCGCCTTTGCCTATGCCGAATTCCAGCGTGCGCGGGCACGTCTTGAAGCCGCGCGCGCCGATGTCGCCACCTGCGCCATCTCCGGCGCGGTCGGCACGTTCGCCAATATCGATCCGCGCGTTGAAGAGTACGTTGCCGAAAAGATGGGGCTCGTGCCCGAGCCGGTGTCGACGCAGGTTATCCCGCGCGACCGGCACGCGATGTTCTTTGCCACGCTCGGCGTGATCGCCTCGTCGCTGGAACGGCTCGCCACCGAGATCCGTCATCTGCAGCGTACCGAGGTGCTGGAGGCGGAGGAGTATTTTTCGCCGGGCCAGAAAGGCTCGTCAGCGATGCCGCACAAGCGCAATCCCGTATTGACCGAAAACCTCACCGGACTTGCCCGCATGGTGCGCGCCTATGCGCTTCCCGCCATGGAAAATGTGGCCCTCTGGCATGAGCGCGACATCTCGCACTCGTCGGTGGAGCGCATGATCGGCCCGGATGCGACGGTAACGCTCGACTTCGCCTTGAACCGGCTCGCC
>CAZDNY010000497.1:0-2941 GCA_964506885.1 uncultured Hyphomicrobiaceae bacterium
CCCGGCGTGTGAATGCTGAGCCATCTGCTTCGCAGCCCTTGGGTCCCAGGAAGTCCGTTTGGTTGGCATCATGGGCGACAGCCTCCATCAGCGCCGCCTCGAAGACCGGGATGCGCCGCATACGCCACAACAAGCTGGCCACGCGCCCGACCAGTTCCTCTTCAAGGACGTCCGCCGGATCGAAGCGCATGAACAGTGCCTCGCACAGGGCCTCCCATTCGGCGGGATCTTCGTGCTCCAGCAGCACGGATTTCGCCAGAAGCCCATGCTTCAACGCGTTCATCCGCGAGCGCTCCTTGCCTGCCTGAGTGCGTGGCCCGGTGCTCTTGCGGGCATTGGCCCGATTCGCGGCCAGTTGCTTTTCAGAGGCCATAATCATCATTCCTTTTGTTATTGCTGCATGTTGGGTTCGACGTTTGTGTCGAATCCTCCTGCGCCAAATATGCCACGAGAGAAGCGTCTTCAGAGAGTTGCGCCAACCGACAGGGAGTTATCCACAGGACACTTCCGCCGGACATTCCCCATGATGGGATGTCGCCGGCGCCAGCGGGACGGGCGTGCGGTACAGACTTCGGTTTGGATCAAGGTGGCGTATCCATTGGCCGCGACCGACCGGTTCATCGGCGTCACCAGCCGAGTTCTCGATGGATAGATGATCAGGGCAATCGAGCGGCTGGTCGTCCCGCGCCCTAGAGGCGCCTGCGCCGCAGGCGCATGAGTTCGGCCAATGTTGCCTCGACGCTCCGCGTCAGCTGCCGCTCATACCGCCCGAGTTTGCTCAAGAAGTCCTGCTTGCCGAGCGCTGCTTCAAGAATACGCCCGATGACCCGACCATCTTCGCCCGGGGCGGATAGACCGTCCGCCCCTGAACCCGCGCCGGGAAGAGCGCGCGGGTCGGCTGAGAAACTGAACTTGCCGAAGGTCACGCTCATGCTGTCGTGGACCTGGGACTCCAGATGCCCGATCCATGCGAGCAAACTCGATTCAAAACCCGGCACCCGATTGAGGCGCCACACGAGGCTTGCCAGGCGTGCGACCAGGAATTCTTCCGTCGGCCCGACGGGGCTGAACTCCTCAACAAGAGCAGCGCTTAGCGCTTTGAAGCGACCTGGATCCTCCCCGACAAGGACCAGACGCTCAGCAGTCAAGCCATGACGCAGGGCATTACGTCTGCTCGCCTGCTTGCCCTCTTCGGTGCGCGGTCCTGTGCTCTTCAACGCATTGCGTCGATTGGCCTGTATCTGCTTATCGCTTGCCATGATGATCCTAACCACAAGCGGTACTTGATCTGAACGGCAAGGCGGTCAACGCACCCGAACACATCCAGCTTCGAGCATGCACCCGAAACGCCATGTATCCGTCGCGTTGCCGCGCGTGATCCCGACCGCTTGCCCGGTTTCAAAAAGCGTTGACGGTCAACCTGGCGATGGGGGATCAGCCGAAGCCTCGCCATTGTGGTGGGCATCCGGCGGCATCCCATTGCCCGCGCCATTCGTATCATCGCGATTGTTGCTATGACGTGATGCTGCCCAAAGACGTGCGGCAATCTTCAAAGGATCAATGATGCCGTGACGCGCCCACCAGGCACGTTCATCGCCTGTCCGATGAAGCGAATCATGATGCGTGTTGCACAGTGGCAGCGTGAATTCATCTGAGACCTTCATGCCCATGGCCCGTGGCTGCGCAAATCGCAAATGATGCGCCTGCGCCGGCCGTCGGCCACACACGAGACACGGCTGGCTCGCCACAAATGCAAGATGCTCACGATCGCGAATGCGCTTTTCTTTCGGGATCAGCACTGCCCCGGTGGCACCGGTCTCCGTGACCTGAGCCGGACCCTGCTTGCGCATGTCCTGTGCGTTCTTGGGCTCTACAATTTCGCGAAGGTGCTCCTTCAAAGCCGCGATAATTGTGTCGGCAGGTCGAGTTTCGCCGTCCTCACCGAGACGCGGCGGTAGCGCGGTAAACGCGGCAAGGTTGGCCGTCCAAAAGGCATAGGCTTTTTCGACCGACGTGAACTTGCGGACCTCTGCCAGCGCCGCATCAACGAACGCGCCAGCTGCCTCGAACCGCGCTTGTCGCCCATCGGCCATCACCAACATCAAGGGTCGTTGAGCGAGATGAGACCCGGCCTTCGCCCCGCCCTTTCGCGGTTTGGTCACAAGCGCCTGATCCCGATCGTACAGGGCAAGGCCAAAGGGATTGCCAAATGTTGCCAGCGCGCGCTTGGTCGCATCTGTTTCGGCTGCCTTCAACGCGATTTCGTGGGCGACCTCAGGAGACGGTGAGCGCCCAAGGCCCGTGCCGATGCCCTCGCGAACGGTTACCGTGCCGCCGGCGCGGACGGTGATGCGGACCTTGGTTGTATAAAAGCACACGGTCTGCCCCCGCTGCACCGTGGACCAGACACAGTCTGGGGCATGGGTGAGCCGATCCCAGCTGTCAAAGCCGAAGATGCGGTTCGCCTCGGCAATAACGTGCCATCCCTCGACAAAGGAGATTGTCGTCCCGTTGTTGTCGCGGGTCTTGACGTGCCGATGGTTGAGCTTGGCCTTGAGGGCCTTGGTCTGGATCTCTGTCAACGCCATCACTTGGTCCTCACGCTGAGTTGCATCTGCGCCGCACCGAGGCTGGCCCCCTCAACGGCCGTGCCGGCTTTGAGCGCAGCGAGCAGGCCCTGCTTGTCGAGTTTCGGGGGTTGGGGCTTCCAGTAGGCTGCGGGGATTTGATCCTCGGCGGTCACTTCGAGCTTTGGAGCGCCCTGGCGCAACGAGGCGGTGAAATCAGCCTCGGCCAGTTTGGGGATCTGAGCTTCGCTCATCGCCCGCAAGGCAAGCTCGCGTTTGCGCTTGGCCCGCGTCTCGAAACGTTCGACCCGCGCTTTCATGTCGGATAGTCGGTGGGAAAGTCCCGCTGCCAGCGCCTCGTCGTCTAGTGCGGA
>CAZDNY010000498.1:0-2940 GCA_964506885.1 uncultured Hyphomicrobiaceae bacterium
TGTCGAGGAGGCGCCTTTCGGCGTACTGCCTGACCTGTCAAAAATCGATTTCTCGCGCGATCTCGTGTTGACCGCGAACGGCACGACCGCAGGAGTGCGGCTGCCCAACTACGACTTCATCCCGGCGGACCGCGGTGGCCTCACCCTGGTCGATGCCACGTCGGCGGCCTTCGCCCAGGACATCGACTGGAGCAAGGTCGATGCGCTGACCTTCTCGTGGCAGAAAGTGATGGGCGGCGAGGCGGCGCACGGCATGCTGATCCTGTCGCCGCGAGCGATTGCCCGCCTTGAAAGCTATGTGCCTCCGCGGCCGCTGCCAAAGCTGTTCCAGCTGACCAAGGGCGGCAAGCTCAATGCCGGCATCTTCGAGGGCGAGACGATCAATACGCCGTCGATGATGGCGGTCGAGGACTATCTCGACACGCTGGCATGGGCGGAGCGCATCGGGGGTGCGGCCGAGCTCATGCGCCGGGCTGACGCCAACGCCAAGGCGGTGTGGGACTGGATCGAGCGGACCGCGTGGGTGGCCAACCTGGCGCAGGACCGCACGACATGGTCGAACACGTCCGTGTGCCTGACGATCGTCGATCCCGATGTCACGGCGCTATCGTCCGAGCAACAGGCGAAGGTTGCCAAGGACCTCGTGGCGTTGCTGGAGCGCGAAGGCGTGGCGTTCGACTTCGGCGCCTATCGCGACGCACCTCCTGGACTGCGCATCTGGTGCGGCTCGACGGTTGAAACGAGCGATGTGGAAGCGCTGCTGCCGTGGCTCGACTGGGCCTTCGCGCAGGTGAAGGCGGGCATCCAGAAGGCGGCCTAACGCACTGTTCTGCCGCCGGCCGGCGGGCGCGATCAAACCGTCGTGCCTGTCGCGCCGCGGCGGGACGGCGGCCTATCCGCAAACGTTCCGCTTCGATCGGCCAATCGCGCTGCAGCGAGATCGCAGTCGCATCCTTATCGCATTGCCGGGATCCAGCACCCTCCAAGCAGCCCCATCGGGCTGGCACGCCGATAGAGGTGTTGCGACGTCCCTGCCTCCCGGAAGGAAGACACCCATGTCTGCTCCCAAAGTCCTGATCTCCGACGCGCTGTCGGAAACCGCTGTCGCCATCTTCAAGGAGCGTGGTCTCGACGTGACGTTCGAACCCGATCTGGGCAAGGACAAGGACCGCCTCGCCCAGATGATCGGCGACTATGACGGCCTTGCAATCCGCTCTGCCACCAAGGTCACCGACAAGATCCTCAGAGCGGCCAAGCGGCTCAAGGTGATCGGCCGTGCGGGTATCGGCGTCGACAACGTTGATACGAAGGCGGCGACGGCGCAGGGCGTCATTGTCATGAACACGCCGTTCGGCAACTCGATCACAACCGCGGAACATGCCATCACAATGATGATGGCACTGGCTCGCCAGATTCCGGAAGCCAATGCCTCGACGAAGGCGGGCAAGTGGGAAAAGAACCGCTTTCTGGGTGTGGAGCTCTACGGCAAGACGCTGGGCGTGATCGGCTGCGGCAACATCGGCGCGATCGTGGCGGACCGCGCGCTGGGCCTGAAAATGCGTGTGGTGGCGTTCGATCCGTTCCTGACGCCGGAGCGCGCCATCGCGATCGGGGTCGAGAAGGTTGACCTCGACGAGCTTCTGCGGCGGGCCGACTTCATCACGCTGCATACGCCTCTGACCGACAAGACACGCAACATTCTTTCTGCCGATGCGATCAGCGCATGCAAGCGCGGTGTGCGAATCGTCAACTGCGCACGCGGCGGCCTCGTCGACGAGGCAGCGCTGGCGGAAGCGATCACAGCGGGGCACGTTGCGGGCGCTGCGCTCGACGTGTTCGAGGTGGAACCCGCCAAGGAGAATGCCCTGTTCGCCCTGGAGAACGTGATCTGCACGCCGCATCTGGGTGCGGCGACCATGGAGGCGCAGGAAAACGTTGCATTGCAGGTGGCCGAGCAGATGAGCGACTATCTGGTGAAGGGCGCGATCACCAACGCAGTCAACTTCCCGTCGATCACGGCGGAGGAAGCGCCGCGGCTGACGCCTTTCATCAAGCTTGCCGAGCAGCTCGGTTCGTTCGCCGGCCAGCTGACGGAAGTTCCGATCAAGGGAATCCGGCTGGAATATTGCGGTGACGTGGCGGAACTCAACGTCAAGCCGATGACGGCGGCGGCGCTGGCGGGTGTGCTGCGGCCGTCGCTGGCCGACATCAATATGGTGTCGGCGACGAGCAATGCGCGCGACAGAGGCATCGCTATCGAGGAGTCGCTCTGTTCCGACCATGGTGTCTACGAGAGCTATGTCAAGCTGACCGTCAAGACCGACGCGTATCATCGCTCGGTCGCAGGTACGGTGTTCTCGAACGGAAAGCCGCGCATCATCCAGGTGCGCGATATCGACATGGACTTCGAGGTGACGCCGCACATGCTGTTCGTGCGAAACCAGGACCGGCCCGGTTTCATCGGGCAGTTCGGCTCGATCATGGGTAGCGCCGATGTCAACATCGCGACCTTCAACCTGGGTCGGGAGAAGCCCGGCGGTGATGCCATTACCGTGGTTGCGGTCGACGAGCGCGTCTCCGATGACGTGCTGGCGCAGGTGGCGGCGCTGCCGCAGGTTCTGCGGGCGCGGCGTTTGAGCTTTTAAGGCGCTGCCTATTACGCAGCCCGGACATGGGTAGGCGTGCGGCGAGGCATTGCATGCCGGCGGGGTGATGTGGTCATAATTCGGGCCTGCGTCCGCGCAAGGCTGCCGCCCCGAGCCTGTCCTGTTCTTCCGTCAATCGAGGTTTGATCATGATCTGTCGACCGCTCGCGGCTGTTTGCGCTGCCCTCGTCATTCTGGCGGCGTCGCCAGCGCTGAAGGCCGAGCCTGTTGCCGTCACGTCGCAGATCGAGTCGGTGACGGTTTTTCCCTCCGGGGCGGAAGTGGTGCGGACCGG
>CAZDNY010000499.1:0-2933 GCA_964506885.1 uncultured Hyphomicrobiaceae bacterium
ATAGGCCGGCCCCGATCCCGACACGGCCGTCACCGCATCCATCAGACCTTCATCCTCCACCCAGCCGACTTCGCCGACGGCTTCCAGCAGCGACGTGGCGAGCGCGCGCTGCGCATCACTGACGTTGGCATTGGCCACGCACACGGTGATGCCGCGCCCGATCGCAGCCGGCGTGTTGGGCATCGCGCGAACCACCGCCGCCCCTTGCGGCAGATGTTTCTCAAAGCTCGATAGCGTCTTGCCCGCCGCGATCGAAAGCACCAGCGTGTCCGGCCCGGCGAGCTTTGCCAGACCGGGAAATACGCCATCCATCGCCTGCGGCTTCACCGCTGCGATAATGACCGCCGGCGGTGCCGGCAGCGCTGCGATCTGCCCGCTCACCGTGATGTTGTGCTGGTCGAGAAGTGCTGCCACCTCGGCCGGCGGCCCAGGGTCCTGGACGAACACGCGCGCCGGATCGAGCCCCCGTCCGAGCCAGCCCGAAAGCATCGCGCCGCCCATCTTGCCCGCGCCCGCCAGCACCAGCGGGCCATCGAGAGCCAGGGAGCCGTTGAGGATCTGTGTCATGGAGTGTCACCCAGCGCCGAAGGAGACGCGGGCGCAAGGATCATCCGCAAGCTGCGAACGGCCGGCCCGGCCTCAAGCCTGACCCTCGGTCTCGAACATCGTCGAAACGAGCGCCTCGCGGCTTTCCTTACCCGCCCAGACCACGAACTGGAAGGCCTGATAGTAGCGCTCGCACGCCTCCAGCGCCGCCGACAGAAGCGCCTCGCACTGCCGCGGCGTGGCCAGCGCACCGTTGAGCAAGAGCCCGTGACGGAACATCACGAGACCTTCCTGGGTCCATAAGTCGAAGTGGCCAAGCCAAAGCTGCTCGTTGATCTGCGCAATCAGCCGGTACATTTCCGACAGGCGATAGTCGGGCACCTTGAAGTCGAAGGCGCACGCCAGGTGCAGCGCTTCCAGATCGCCGCGCCAGTTGAGCGAGACCTGGTAGTCGGTCCAGCCGCCGCCGACCACGAGCGTCAACTCATCGTCGCTTCCCCGGTCGCACGCCCAGCCATGCGCCGCCGCCAGCTGCTCGATGAGATCGATCGGATTGGTGCTGCCCCCGAAGCTGGAATTCACCGAGCCCATGCCTGCCCCTTTGTTCCTGTCCGCCAGACCGGTCTGCATTCAACCTCTGGCTGGGTGACGAAAACAGAAGCAGGCCGTGAGTCGCAAGGAGCGGAAGGGCTTGTCCACGTTGAAAGCGCAATTTCGGGATATTTCAGACCTTGAGAACGCAAATTCGGCGCAGCGCTGTGGAAGCCGCCCGAACGTCACTCGACAATCCTGATGAGTGGCACATGTCGCGCCGACTCAGCGGCTGCAAAAGGCACGCGCCTTAATTTCACGTCAGCTGCGCGACGCAGCCATCGCGGCTTCGAGTGCTGCGACACGCGCGGCAAGCGCTTCGTTCTCGGCGCGGGCTTTTTCCGCCATCGCCTTCACCGCCTCGAACTCCTCGCGGGACACGACATCCATGTCGCGCAGGAACCGCTCGCCCTGCGAGCGCATCAGTGTCTCCACCTCGCGCTTGACGCCTTGCGCGGCACCCGCCGCATCGGTCATCAGGCGGGCAAACTCGTCGAGAATCGGATTGGACGTCTGGGTCATGGCATAGCCTCGGTTTTCGGCCCCGAGCCGCGGGACCGTCCGGCAGCGTCATAGCGCTGTAATGTTTGCCCGGACTATGACCGCGACGGCCGGGCTGATCAAGGTGCCCATCGCTGCCGTCGCCGGCCTGCGTAAACACCCTGCGTAAACACATGGCGCACCGGCCTGCGACTTGACACGGGCGCGCCCCTGGCCAAAACGTGCCGCCGTTGGCGGATCGACCGGCCGGGACCACGCGTTCGGGCCGTCCGCCGCCCGGATGCCTCCGTGAAGGCGAACCGGAAACCGGAGGAGAGCGCGTGACGTTCCTTGCCATTCCCTACCCCAACATCGATCCCGTCGCCTTCTCGCTGGGGCCGCTGTCGGTCAAATGGTACGGCCTCGCCTACATGGCGGGCCTGCTTCTCGGCTGGTGGTACGTCAAGCGCCTCGTCACGACGGACCGGCTCTGGCGCGGCAACAAATCGCCGATGGACGCCAACATGATGGACGACGTACTGCTGGTCGTCACCCTCGGCGTCGTGGTCGGCGGCCGCCTCGGTCACGTCCTGTTTTACGAACCCAGCTACTATCTTTCCCACCCGGTCGAGATCCTGAAGATCTGGCAGGGCGGCATGGCCTTCCACGGCGGCGCATTGGGCGTCACCATCGCCATGTGGCTGTTCTCGATCTGGCGCAAGATCTCCATGCACTCGCTGGCCGACGTGGTGACCGCCGCCGTGCCGATCGGTCTGTTCTTCGGCCGCACCGCGAACTTCATCAACTCGGAAGTCGTCGGCACGCCATCAGATGTCCCATGGGCGATGGCGTTCCCCGGCTACGGCCCCGAGCCGCGCCACCCTGCCATGCTCTATGAAGCCGTCCTCGAAGGCGCGGTGCTGTTCGCGATCCTCGCCTGGCTCATCTGGAAGCGCGGCTCGTTGAAGATGCCGGGTTTCACCGTCGGCATGTTCCTGGCGGGCTATGGCGTCTTCCGCATGTTCTGCGAACTCTTCAAGATCGAGGAATACGGCCTGCCGTTCGAAGGCGTGCCGATCACGCGCGGCATGCTCTATTCGATCCCGATGGTGCTGCTTGGCGCGTTCCTCATGTGGCGCGCCAAGGTCGTCGCCGCGCGCGACGGCGAGACGGGCAAACCGGCGGATGTCAAATCCACATGAGCGGCAAACTCGGCGACACCGACCTGCCCTACGATCCTGACGCGCGCCGCGACACACCGCTGGCGCTGAAGCGGAAGGAACGCATCCGCCGCGACGGGCCGATCACGGGTTCGG
>CAZDNY010000500.1:0-2923 GCA_964506885.1 uncultured Hyphomicrobiaceae bacterium
GGGCGAAGGCACGACGGTTGAGCTGTTCCTGCCGGCCACGCCGGCGCCCGAAGGGGCGACGGCCAGTGTTGCGCCAAGCAGCGACCCCATGCCTGAAGGGGCTGGCCGGCGGGTGCTGGTGGTGGAAGACAACGATAGTGTGCGCCGGCTCACGTGCCGGCGCCTGGAAGAGCTGGGTTACGGTGTCGCGCAGGCGGCCAATGCGGTGGGGGCGTTGGAGGTTCTGGCCGAAGACGCGACCTCGTCTTTTCCGATGTGGTGATGCCCGGCGGACTGTCGGGCGTGGATCTTGCGCGCGAGGTGGCGATGCACTTCCCGCACGTGCGTGTTCTGCTGACCAGCGGTTATGCGGAGGAGATGCTGCATTCCGTCGATGGACACGCACCGATGCCGGGTCTGCTGCGCAAGCCCTACAGCCAGGCGGATCTGGCGCGCGCCATCGCTGATGTGCTTATGGGCGAAAGCAGCGGGGGAGCCGCCTCGTAGGGGCGTTTGCTGGTCCGGTGCCTGACACAGCGGTTGGGGGAAGTCTCACTTTGCCAAGGCGACCGGTTCGACGCTTGCGGTGAAAATGTAGCCCAGACCGCGCACCGTCTTGATCAGGCTCGGAGACGCGTCGACCGGCTCGATCTTGCGGCGCAAGCGCGCCACCAGATTGTCAATGGAGCGATCGAGCGGCGACCATTCGTGGCCCTTCAGCAGATCCATGATCTGATCGCGCGTGAGCACGCGATTGGCGTGGCGGACAAAGATATCGAGCAAGCTGAATTCCGCGGTCGTCAATATGCATGGGCGACCATCGGTGTCGCGCAACTCGCGCTTGTCGCGGTCGAGCACCCAGCGATCGAAACGGATCGGCGGTTGGCAGAGTTCCCCACGCTCCGGCTCAGCGTGCGCGGCCTCGCGCGTGCGGCGCAAGACAGCGCGCACGCGGGCGAGTACCTCGCGCAAATGGAACGGCTTGGCGATGTAGTCGTCGGCTCCGACCTCCAGGCCGATGACGCGATCGATCATATCGCCCTTCCCGGTCACCATGATGATGGGCACGGCCGAGCGCTCGCGGATCTGGCGGGCGACACTCAAACCGTCGAGGTCGGGCAAGCTCAGGTCGAGGGTGACCAGATCTACGTCGTTGGCCAACAGGGCGTTGCCGACATCCGCCCCCCGCGCTGCCTCGGTGACGCGAAAGCCCTCGCCCTCGAAACACCGCCGCAAGAGCAACCGGACTTTTTGATCATCATCGACGATCAGTATGTGGGCATTCCTGGCTTCGCTCATGCGGTCAATGACGCCCTTTGCCTGTTGCCACCCGGCGGGCGGGATGCGCAATCGCGCGGGCCGGTGGACGAGACGAGAGCCGCTCGCCGTGATCGGGCCGGACGACCGCGCAATGGCGGTGGTCTGAGGCAGGATGATGCGCGCCCGTGCGCAACGGCGCTGACAGTAGCGGCGCAGCGCCAGGAATACAATTTGTTACATTCGGTTACAATTGACGGAAATCAGTGAGACATGACTCTGGTTTGATGGCGGTCAACACAAAACAAGCAATTTTGGAGGCCGCCCATGCTGGCCATGACAGCAACGCCCGAGCCACTTCGCGAGACCAGCCACAACGTGCTGCCGCTTCCCCTGAAGGGACGCGTTTCTGGCGAAGACATCATGATCGATGGTCCGCCCCAGACCATGGCTTCGGTCTACGCGCCGCGTGAGGATCTGTTCTTGGAGGGCGATGACGCCTCTCATCTACTAGAGGTGGTCGAGGGCGTTGTTTGCGCCTATCGGTTGCTGCCAGACGGGCACCGGCATGTGGTTTCTTTCTACTTCCCGGGTGATCTGATCGGCTATTGCTGTGCCGGCACCCACACTTTCAGCGCCCAGGCCCTCAACAAGGTGCGCGCACGGCGGATTCCGCGCCATGTGGTCAACCAGATGGTCGAGACGCGCCCTGGATTCGCCCGGCGGCTCTTAAAGCTTGCGGCGGACGAACTCAGCATGACCCGTGAACACCTGTTGTGCTTGGCTGCGAAATCGGCAGAAGCGCGCATGGCTGTGTTTTTGCTGGCGCTGTCGCGGCGCAACCAGGACGCGGGCGCGGACGCGAACCGCATCGAGTTGCCGATGACACGCGTCGATATCGGCGACTATCTGGGCCTGACGATCGAAACGGTCAGCCGGACGTTCTCGAAGCTCAAACGCAGCGGCGTGATCGCGTTGCCGCGCACGACGACCATCCTGATCCGGGACGCCGAGGCTCTGTCGCAGTTGGCGCAGGGCTGAGGGAATTGCGTCTCATACCCCATGCGGCCCGTTGTCGGATGGGGTTTCAGTCCTCTTCGGCGATTGGAGGACCCGATGCCACGACACTCAGTTGATCGTGCGGTTACGGCCGAACGCTTGAACTTCGCCGTCGGCCTGTTCGATGAGGTGGAGCGCGTGGAGGCGGTGGTCGGCGAACTGCAGGTTCGCAGCGTGCCGTGTTCGCGCTGCCGCTTCGTGGTCGGTTTCGAGTCACCCTTCTTGTCCCAACAAGAACGGCTGCGGCTGGCATTCGGGCTGGCCATGGAGCGTGTCGCGCTCGACGTGCTCGACCCGGAGCATGCCTGGACCGAAATTGTCATCGGTCGGCAACTCCCAGGGTCGGAGGACACCTTCTTCGACTATGGTCACGACGATACCTCCACCTCCCCTGCCCTGGTCCGGCAAAACATGCGGCTCGTGCAGCACCTTGAAGCGGGAGGCGGCGCGCTGGTGGTGGGACTTGAGGATCAAGCCCAGCAGCAGGCCATTGCGGGGGTGATGCTACGACTGGCGAGCCAAGTCTTCACGCATCAAATGCGGGCGCTCCGTCATGAGACCGAGGCACAGACGGCACGCTCGTGCGCGGCGTCGGAGCCGCCGGCGGATCCTGCCCGCCTGCTATAAC
>CAZDNY010000501.1:0-2920 GCA_964506885.1 uncultured Hyphomicrobiaceae bacterium
CATGCGCGACGGCATCAAGGCGCTCGGCGGCGACCCGCAGAAGATCAACCCGCTGGTGCCTGTCGACCTGGTCATCGACCACTCCGTCATCGTCGACGAATTCGGCACGCCGCAGGCGTTCGCGCACAACGTGGAGCTCGAATACCAGCGCAACGGCGAACGCTACCGCTTCCTGAAGTGGGGCCAGCAGGCGTTCAAGAATTTCCGCGTCGTCCCGCCGGGCACCGGCATCTGCCATCAGGTCAACACCGAGTACCTGGGCCAGACCGTGTGGACGAAAGAGGAAGACGGCACGACAATCGCCTATCCCGATACCTGCGTGGGCACGGACTCGCACACCACCATGATCAACGGCCTGGGCGTGCTCGGCTGGGGTGTGGGCGGCATCGAAGCCGAAGCGGCGATGCTGGGCCAGCCGGTCTCCATGCTGCTGCCGGAAGTGATCGGCTTCAAGCTGACCGGCGCGCTCAAGGAAGGCGTGACGGCGACCGACCTCGTGCTGACGGTCGTGCAGATGCTGCGCAAGAAGGGCGTGGTGGGCAAGTTCGTCGAGTTCTTTGGCGAAGGACTCGATCATCTGACGCTGTCGGACCGGGCAACGATCGGCAACATGGGTCCGGAATACGGCGCCACCTGCGGCTTCTTCCCGGTCGACGGCGAAACACTCAACTACCTCAACATGACGGGGCGTGAAGACGACAGAATCGCGCTGGTCGAAGCCTACTGCAAGGCGCAGGGCATGTTCCGCGAGGCCGGCTCGGAGCATCCTGTTTTCACCGACACGCTGGAGCTTGCGCTGGAAGACGTGGTGCCGTCGATGGCGGGGCCGAAGCGTCCGGAGGGACGTATTCCGCTGACCGGCATCGCGTCCGGCTTCCAGGATGCACTCGTCAACGAATACAAGAAGGATCCGGCGGAGGCGAACAAGCGGTTCGCGGTGGACGGCGAGGACTACACGCTTGGCCACGGCGACGTTGCCATCGCCGCGATCACCTCGTGCACGAATACGTCCAACGCTTCGGTGCTGATCGCCGCGGGACTCGTTGCGCGGAATGCCAACCGGCTGGGTCTGAAGCAGAAGCCATGGGTGAAAACCTCGCTGGCGCCTGGATCGCAGGTCGTCGCGGAATATCTGGAAAAGTCCGGTCTGCAGAAGGAGCTCGACCAGGTCGGCTTCAACCTGGTCGGATTCGGCTGCACGACGTGCATCGGTAACTCCGGCCCGCTGCCGGGTCCGGTGTCGAAGACCATCAACGACAACGGCCTGATCGCCGCTGGCGTCCTGTCGGGCAACCGCAACTTCGAAGGCCGCATCTCGCCCGACGTGCAGGCCAACTATCTCGCCTCGCCGCCGCTGGTCGTGGCCTACGCGCTGGCGGGCAGTGTTGCCAAGGATCTGACCAAGGAACCGATCGGTCAGGGCAGCGACGGCAAGGATGTGTTCCTGAAGGACATCTGGCCGACCTCGGCGGAGATCCAGGAGTTCATCGCCAAGTACGTCACGCGCGATCTTTACAAGACCAAGTATGCCGACGTCTTCAAGGGCGACGAAAACTGGCAGGCGGTGGAAGCGCCGCAAAGCGAGACGTATGCCTGGGACGATCAGTCCACCTATGTGCAGAATCCGCCCTACTTCCAGGGCATGGCGAAAGCCGCCGGCCAGATCGGCGACATCGTCAATGCGCGCATCCTGGGCCTTCTGGGCGACAAGATCACCACCGACCACATCTCGCCGGCCGGCGGGATCAAGGCGGCGAGCCCGGCCGGCCGGTACCTGCTCGATCACAACGTGCAGCCGGTCGACTTCAACCAGTACGGCACGCGGCGCGGCAATCACGAGGTGATGATGCGCGGCACCTTCGCCAACATCCGCATCAAGAACTTCATGAACACCGATGCGGACGGCACCGTGAAGGAGGGCGGCAATACGG
The DNA here is from genome assembly GCA_964506885.1 of uncultured Hyphomicrobiaceae bacterium. Taxonomy (GTDB): domain Bacteria; phylum Pseudomonadota; class Alphaproteobacteria; order Rhizobiales; family Hyphomicrobiaceae; genus JAEUMD01. The sequence goes on from CAZDNY010000501.1 coordinate 1,932, forward strand.
TGCACTATCCCTCTGGCGAGAACATGCCGATCTACGATGCGGCGATGCGCTACAAGGTCGAAGGTGTGCCTCTGGTGGTGTTCGCCGGCGTGGAATACGGCAACGGTTCGTCACGCGACTGGGCGGCCAAGGGCACGAACCTGCTCGGTGTGAAGGCTGTCATCGCGCAATCGTTCGAGCGCATCCACCGCTCCAACCTCGTCGGCATGGGTATCGTTCCGTTCGTGTTCGAAGAGGGTCAGTCGTGGCAGACGCTCGGACTGAAGGGCGACGAGATGGTGACGATCCAGGGGCTCGGCGACGTCAAGCCGCGCCAGAAGATGACAGCGCAGATCACGTTCGCGGACGGCACCACGAAGGATGTGCCGATCCTGTGCCGCATCGATACGCTCGACGAGCTCGAGTACTACAAGAACGGCGGCATCCTGCACTACGTGCTGCGCAACCTTGCGGCGGCCGCCTGACGAACGGCATCGAACTCCAAGCATCGACACGAATGAGAGCGGCCACCGTGAATGCGGTGGCCGTTTTTTGTTGAAGCCGAGCTTCACGAGGGAGCAGCGTTAAGAAAGGAATCCTTATCTATTCATAATGCTGACTTTCTCTCATATCTTTGCTCAAGTTTGCCTTTTCATCTGCCTGACATCTCTAGCCTTACCGAAAGGGGCCCGATGCCGTTCTGGATGCTCACGCCCGGAGACGATGTTTTCGAAGCCGGCGCAGACGACGACATCATCGACGCTCTTGGCGGTGATGACATCATACGTACCGGCGGCGGCTTCAATGTCGTATGGGGCGGAGCGGGCAACGATGACATCGAGGGCGGGGATCTTGCCGACACGCTCGACGGCGGCGACGACGACGATCTCGTACGCGGCCTTGGTGGCGACGATGAAATCTGGGGCGGCGCGGGCGTCGATACCCTCGATGGCGGCGACGGCAACGACGACATCAACGGCGGAGAGGGCGACGACAAGATCTACGGCGGT
>CAZDNY010000502.1:0-2914 GCA_964506885.1 uncultured Hyphomicrobiaceae bacterium
TCGGATCCGAGTTCACACTCAACTCCAGTACCACGGACCAGCAGTTGATGGCCGACAGTCTGCGCCTGACGAGCGGCCAGGAACTCGTCGTCTGGCAACAAGGCACAATCATTTTCGATGGCTTGGGCAACCCGACGGCGCTCGACGCATCGGGCCTCAGTGGCCGTTTCGTCAATGCCGGCGGCACGCCACTTGGATCGGATTTCACGCTCGATACGCTTGCCTCGGGCTTCGACTACAACTTCCAGCAGGTCAAGCTCGCCAACATTTCCGGGGGCGGCTTCGTGGCCGGCTGGGTCGAACACAATGCCAACGACACCAGTATCCCCGATACCAACAAGACGTTCTCGGTGGTCCTGCAGCGCTACGACAGCGCCGGCAATGCGGTCGGCAGCGCTATTACGGTGGAGACCTATACCGGCGTCGACATCACGAATGACAACGAGTATGTCAATGCCTTCGACCTGGTCGAACTGCCGAACGGCGGCGTCATCGTCGCCTGGACGACGTTCGATGAACAGACATTCCAGTCAACCATCAACATCGAGGGCTACGATGCATCCGGGAACGTTATCGTTCCTCAGACCGACCTCAACACGCTGCCAAATATCGCGAACAACTACTATCCGGTTGCGGTGGAGGCAACGGAAGACAACCGTCTGATGATCATCGGCGCAACGAGCGACGGCTTGGGCAACATCACGTACGCCTCCCAGGTCGTCGATATCGGTCTCAGCGGCTACAACATCGTCAACGGGACGCTCGGTCCGGACGTCGTCCTGGACGGCACGGCTGGACAGGATTACATCAGCGCCCTGGACGGCGACGATACGATCGAAGGCTTCGCGGGCAACGACGAGATCTACGGCGGCGACGGCAGCGACACGGCAAGCTTCGCATCGACGACACTGGGTGTGGTCGTGAACCTCGGCTCCAACATCGCCATCGGCAGCGAAAGCGGGACCGATCACCTGTTCGACATCGAGAACGCCACCGGCGGCTTGGGCGACGACCGGATCTTCGGTTCGGCTGGGGTCAACATATTGAACGGCGGCAACGGCGCCGACACGCTGGCGGGCCAGAACGGCAACGATGTCCTCAACGGCGGCGAGGGCGACGACTCGCTCTCCGGCGGCAATGACAACGACCTGCTCAACGGCGAGAACGGCAACGACCGCCTGTTCGGCAACGCCGGTGACGATACCATCAACGGCGGTGCCGGCGACGACTTCACCAACGGCGGCGATGGCGACGATACCATCTTCGGCGGTGCCGACGACGACAACGTGCTGGTCGGCGGCAACGGCAACGACACCATTCACGGCGATGACGGCGCCGACGGAATCAACGGCTCCGCCGGCAACGACGACCTTTATGGCGATGCCGGCGATGATCGCATCTTCGGCGGCGACGGCACCGATACGCTGAACGGCGGCCTGGACAACGACACGCTGGGCGGTTTGAGCGGCGTCGACACCCTTTATGGCGGCGATGGCGACGACGGCCTCAACGGTGGCGGCGACGGCGACACGCTGTATGGCGAGGCCGGCAACGATCGCCTGTTCGGCGGGCTTGGCGGCGACGTCCTGTTCGGCGGTACGGGCGACGACCTGCTCGTCGGACAGGGCGGCCTCGACACCTTCGTCTTCGAGGCTGGCTGGGGCCACGACCAGATCTCGGGCTACGGGTTCGAGGCCACGGGCCTGGCCATAACCGACGAAACCATCGACATGTCGGCGCTCGGCATTACGTTCAGCGATCTCACAATCACGCAGTCCGGCAACCACACGCTGGTCTACATCACGGCCGACGGCAGCGCCACGAACTCGATCGAGATCCTGTTCCGCAACGCAGCGACGATCACGCAGGACGACTTCCTGTTCTGAGCCGATCTCGCTCCGATCCAGTGCATGATGGATGCCCGCCGGAATAACTGCTCCGGCGGGCGTCAGCTTTTCGTGGCGATGCCACGGCCGGTCTCAGAGACTAGGAAATCGTCCACCTCTTCCCGGCTCGGCAGGCCCGCCCGTGCGCCCAGCCGGCGGCATTTCAATGCGGCGGCTGCCGCTGCGATGCGCGCGCATTCCGCGCTCTCAAAGCCCTGCGCCAGCGCCCAGGCAAACGCCCCGTGGAACGCGTCGCCGGCGCCTGTCGTATCGACTGCTTCGACCGGAAAAGCCGGCTGATGTCGAAGTACGGTGCCGGCCTCGATCCAGTAATACCCTCCTGCCCCTTCGGTGACGCCGACGTGGCGGACACCGTGCTCTGCAATGCGAGCGAGACCTGCTTCTCGCGTCGCCGAGCCGGTGAACTTGCGGAGCGCTCCCGCGGACAGCACTGCATAGTCGGTGAGCCGCAGCACCTCGGGCAGCAGGACGACTGCGCCCAGATCGATATCGAGCAGCGTCGCAACTCGGCTGGCGCGCGCCGCCGCAAAAGCGGACAGCGTCGCCTCCTTCCAGCTCATGTCGCTCAACACGGCGGCGGCGCGGTCGATGCGATCTAGCGGCAGCCAGCCGGGATCCATGGGGATCGCATGATCGCGTTCGGAAACGATGAGGCGCTCCCCGGACTTGTCGACGATGACGGCGGCCGTTGAGGATCGGGCCGCAGGAAACGTCCGCAGCCACGTCGTGTCGACACCATCTTCAGCGAGCGCCTGGGCGATGGCCCCGCCCGCCGCATCGCCGCCGACGCGGCTCCAGAGCGCGACGCGACCGCCCAGCCGGGCGATTGCCGCAGCGGCATTCGCCGCCATGCCTCCGCCAGCATCGATGTGTTCAAGGGCGCGGACCTTTAAAGGCTGCGAAGGTATCGCCTCGACACGATAGATGTGATCGAATGCTGCATGACCGATGACGATGCATGGCTTGGTTCGCTCGCGCTCGTCGCTCATGGGTCGGCTTCCTCCTGG
>CAZDNY010000503.1:0-2908 GCA_964506885.1 uncultured Hyphomicrobiaceae bacterium
CACGGCAGCCACCGTGGGCACGATCGCGTTGCCCACGCTGGGGGCGCGTGGCTACCCGGCCCCGCCCGCTCCCGTCACGGCACCTGTTGCGCCTGCGCTCCCCGCTGCACATGAGCGGCCGATGCGCCGGCAGATGACCTCGTTTCTCGATACCCGCTTCAAGAAGCTCTCCGACAGGCAGGCCCCAGCGGCCTTGCCCGCACCGCCTCCCCCGGATACGGCGACCGATCCGCTCGCTGGCGTGCCGATGACGGCTGAACAGTCTGCCGCCCTGCAACATGCACTGGAGCGCTTGCAGGCGGTCGGACCGGAGAGCCTGGCGCGCACGCGCGCCGATGCCGAGAACCTTTTGCGGCCGATGCTCCAGCAATGGCTGTTGGAAAATATGCCGCGCCTGATCGAGAAGGCCTTGACCATGGAGTTGCAAGAAAACGTAGCCAAAACCGCCAACAAGCGAACTGTCTGAATGTTGTGACGGAGTTTTGCCGAAGCGCTTGGCCCCGCGCGCGGGTCTGGAGAGGACCCGAACATGCGTCCGCCGCATTGATGCAGCCTACTCGACGGTGTACGAGCATGACAGAAGGATGCGGCGATGCGGGCGGTTCTGGGCGGCCGGCGCGCCAGTGCGCGCGATAGCGCCGGACTAGGTGGACGGGCCGGTCCGCGTGCACGCAACGAGATGTGTGGCGAAGGGCCGGGCTGCGAAACCGAATGAGCCGGAACGCTGTGGAGAGCGGACCGGCCGGGTATGATGCGGTGGCGCGGGCCTAGGGCGAATTGGGGTAGGCGAGGGAACGGCATGTCACGACCGGAAGCGGCAATGGAACCGTCGATGGAAGAAATTCTGGCGTCCATCCGGAAGATCATTTCGGAGGAACCCGCAACGAGCGTTCGCCCCAAACCGGTCGATCGTCCCGCGCCCATGGCCGGATCGCCCAGCGAGCCCGCCACCGCGCGCCGGCCCGAGCCCCCGCGCGCATCGATCGAGTGGTCCGTGCCGTCCGATCCTGAAAAGGCGCCGCCGGCCCCATCATCGCCGCGAGCAGCGCCGGCCGTCCCGCCGCCGCCAGCTCAGCCCGCGATCGCCGCGTCGGACTTCGATCCCGCCGATCCGTTCGCCGCGCCGCATGTTCCTCCCTCCCCGATCCAGGCGACCGACACACCGCCGCCGGCACCGGCGCAGACGGCGCGCCGACCCGAAGGTGATAGCAATGCGCTGTATGGCCGCCTTGCCGAGGCGCTGCGCACCGGCTCCGAGCCTCGCGCCACCACCGCACCCGCGAACAAGGCCCCGCCGCCGACGCCCGCCTCACCCGTTCTCGATGACCTCGATGATCTGCTGAGCGACACGCCCGCTCCGCCGCAAGCGACGGGTGACGTCAAGGCGAGCGAAAAGCCGCCGGCGATGGATCTGGGCGCGGTCATTCCTTCGCGCGGTCAGGCGCCAGGCGCGGACCAGGAACCCGAAACGTCCGTCAGCCTGCCCGACGCAGCGAGCGCACCGGATGCGCCGGAGGAGAATCCCTACATGTCGGCGCGCACCGAAGCGCTGAAGAAGAAGATGCTCGAAGCGCGCACCGGCAGGACGGCCGCGAGCGGGCGCGAGGAACTGTCACCTGATGACGTCCCCGCCGAAGCCGAAGCTCCCCAGGCAATCTCATTGTCGGCGAGCCCGGCCGATGATCGCCGGGCGACGGCTTCGGATGGACCGGTCGAGATCGAGCTTGCCGCCGGCGACGCAGAGCGCGCGGCAACCGCAGACGCTGATGTCGGCCAGGAGCACATCGACGACCCTGAAGGTAGCGAGGCGGTGAAATCAGCATTCGGCGCCCTGGTTGCCGGGCTGGCGGCTTCGTCGGCGTCCGCGGGCCTGAAAGCTGAGGAACAGGCTCCGCCAAGTGTCGTGCGGCAGGATGAACCGGACAAAGGCGCAGACCGCGCCGAGATCGCGGCGCAGGACGACGGCGCAGGCGACGCACAAGGCGCCTCGGCCGGGCACAGCACACCTGACGCCGCGCCCGCACCGAAGGTGATCGCTGCCAGCCTGCCCTTCTCGACTGCCGCTGCGGTATCGAAGCCGGATCCAGCGCAAGCCGATTTTGCCGCCGCATCGTCGAAGCCCGAGCCCAAGCCCGCGTCGGACCAGCCCGCGCCAGCGGCGACGCCGCCTGCTGACGCCAAGTCCGCAGAAGCGGACCCGGCCTCGGCGCAACCCGTAGCCGCCGGGCTGCCGCAGGTCGCGGCCTCGGCCGGACTGGTGTCGGGGCTGCCCGGGCAGGCCGGCACCGCTGTCGGGGTGCGCACGGTCGAGGATATCGTTGCCGAGCTGCTGCGGCCGATGCTGCGCGAATGGCTGGCGGAGAATATGCCCCGCATGGTCGAAAAAGCGCTCCGAATCGAGCTTGCCGACGGGCTGAAGACGATCAATCAGCCGACGGGAGCCGCTCCGCCTGCCAAGCCCAAGGGGGACTGAAGCCTCGCGTCCGGGCGCAATCCGGGCTACCCGGGATCACGAGGTGCTGGCCCGGGCCCGTCCGCGCCATCGCCTCTGGCCTGTCTCGCCCCCGCCGTCGCCAGCGATCAGGCCCGTTCACTCCAGGTTGACACGGCCTGAGGCCCGCCCTACCACCGCGCCTGATCCTTGACGAACGAACCGCGGAGAAACGCGCCGCCCGGCGCTTGATGAGAGCCATGCTCGACAAGACCTACCAGCCGGCCGCCATCGAGCCGCGCATCCACGCCGAATGGGACGCGGCTGAAGCCTTCAAGTGCGGCAATCCCGAACGCCTTGCAGCAGGGGCCAAACCCTACGCCATCGTCATCCCGCCGCCCAACGTCACCGGCTCGCTGCACATGGGCCACGCGTTCAACAACACACTGCAGGACATCCTGTGCCGGCTCGAGCGCA
>CAZDNY010000504.1:0-2906 GCA_964506885.1 uncultured Hyphomicrobiaceae bacterium
TTCTCCATCTGGCCGCGCGGGCCTGCGAGAATAAGCGCGGAATGCAAAAAGCGGCGAGCCGTGAGCCCGCCGCCATCTGTTCTTGCCATTGCGGGAATGGCCCCGCTCTCACGTCAGGTTGCCGCAGAACCGCTGGATCCGCTTGCAGGCTTCCTCCAGCGCCTCGGTCGATGTCGCATAGGAGATGCGGAAGGCAGGCGAGCCTTCGAAGGCGGCGCCATGCACACAGGCGACGCCCTCTTCCTCCAGCAATGCGGTGACGAAGTTTTCGTCGTTTTCGATCTTGGTACCCTTGGCCGATGTCTTGCCGATGGCACCGGCGCAGGACGGATAGACGTAGAAAGCGCCCTCGGGCTTGGGGCAGGTGATGCCGCTTGCCTGGTTCAGCATGGCGACGACGAGGTCGCGGCGCTCGACGAACACCTTGTTGTTGGCGGCAATGAAGTCCTGCGGGCCGTTCAATGCCTCGACACCGGCCCACTGGGTGATGGAGCTGGGGTTCGACGTCGACTGCGACTGCAGCTTGCGCATGGCGGCGATCAGCTTCTCCGGCCCGCCCGCGTAGCCCAGACGCCAGCCGGTCATGCAATAGGCCTTCGACAAGCCGTTGACGGTGAGCGTGCGGTCATAAAGCTTCGGTTCGACCTGCGCGGGCGTGAAGAATTTGTGGCCGTCGTAGATCAAGTGCTCGTACATGTCGTCGGTCATCACCCAGACCTGGGGATGCTTGAGGAGCACGTCGGTGAGCTTCTTGATGTCGGCGTCCGAATAGGCCGCACCGGTCGGGTTCGACGGCGAGTTGAACATGAACCACTTGGTCTGCGGCGTAATGGCCTTCTCCAGGTCTTCCGGCTGCAGGCGGAAGCCGTTGTCCATGGTCGTCGGCACGAACACGGGCTTGCCGCCGCCGAGCAGGACGATGTCGGCGTAGGATACCCAGCAGGGGGCCGGGATGACGACCTCGTCGCCCGGATTGAGCGTCGCCAGCAGCGCGTTGTAGAGCACCTGCTTGCCGCCGGTGCCGACCGAGATCTGGGACGGCTTGTAGTCGAGGTTGTTGTCGCGCTTGAACTTGGCCGCGATCGCCGCTTTCAGCTCCGGGATGCCGTCAACGTCGGTATATTTCGTGTAGCCCTTGTCGATGGCCGCCTTGGCCGCATCCTTGATGTTCTGGGGCGTATCGAAATCGGGCTCGCCGGCGGACAGGGAAATGATATCGCGCCCTTCGGCCTTGAGCTGGCGCGCCTTGGTGGCGACGGCGATGGTAGCGGAGGGCTGGATGCGGTTGAGGCTCTCGGCGAAGAAGCCCATGACGTGACCTTTCGATTAGCTCTGGGGACCGTTCTCAGGGCCCGGTGCAGCAGCAGAATTGCGGCGCGGAAACTACGCGCTCGCCTCCCAAACCGCAAGCCAGCCCATCAGCCAATACGGCCCCGGATGCGCGGCATTTGCGCCGGTTCGCGCAGGCGTGTGCGGGGCTGGCGGGAGCACGCGAGACTATCCGTCCTGATCCCGAGTTGCGCTGACACCACGCACGGGAAGAACCTGCGTCTGCCCCCAGATTGGTCCCGCATCGCCTTATTTGCGGCCCATGGCGGCCACACGCGGGGTGTGTGATGCTCGCATGTTGCAAAGGCGCATGACATGGGGAGGGACCATTCCATGCCGCACGCATCGGTGAAGTTCGACAACACCACACGACCGTGGCGCCCCACATCGCGGGCCGGGCGGCTGGTGCGCGATTGTGCAGCCGCATTGGCTGCATTCGCGGTACTCGCAGCCGTGATCGGCTGGAACAGCCTGCCTCCGCAGCCCATCGTAACCGGCGACGTACTGGCGGCCGGGGCCAGCCACGGAGCGAAGGCTCAGGGCGCGCCTTTCCTGTCCAGCAACAGCGGCGCCGACGCCGTGAATGCCGCGTTGCCGCTGCCGCAACTTGGCACCCGTGCGCTGGCAGGGCCGACCGACCGGATGTTGGTGGTGACCATTCTGGCCAGCGTTTTCTCAGCGATCATCGCCTTCAATCTTTGGTTCTTGAGACACCTCGGCCGTGTGTACGCCTCCCCACGACCAGGTGGCGGGAGGAGGGGCTAGGGGTTCCGGCGGAGCCAGAATGCCCCTCCTCCCAACACCGCCCGCGCTGCAGAGCGCAGATTTACGGCGTTTCGGGACGGGTTTGCGCGATGACACAGGCACCCTATATTGAGAGACTGTGCCGAGTTCGCGCGTATCAGGTCGAAACGCCCTAGAAAATGAGGCCCATCATGTCGTTAGACCCGATGTTCGATGCCGACCAATTGTCGCCTCAGGCGCCAGCGAAGCGGGGCTTGCCCGGTTTGGCGCTGGCCGTGATCGCGATGGGATTAGGCGGGCTTGGCCTGACGGCAGCCACCAGCGATGCGCAATTCGCGCGCGGGCTGGAGCAGGCCATCGCAGCCGCCCCGGCGGTTCGAACCGGCTCCGACAAGCACTCCGGCACATCGGCAATGGCACACATCGCCCCCGTTGCGGGAAGCGAAGCCTTCTGGCTCGGTGCTGCTGTTCCCCAATCGACCCCGATCCAGCCGGTGACGTTCCACCCGCGGGCGCTGGCGCCGGGCGATCGCTTCCAGTTCGGGGGCGGGCATGGCCAACGCATTCTCGAGGTCACGGACGTGCGGCAGATGCCGCTTGAGGAGTCCGGTGCCGCCGATGCGGGCAAAGTCGCGGTTCCGATGTTGATCGTCACATTGCGTGATGTGGCGACGCCCCACGCCGCACCGGTGCGTATGCTGCTGGAGGCGGATGCACCACTCGCGGGGCTCACGCCGCTCAAGAGGGTGCACCCGGCGGATCTTTGATCCCCCCGGGATGGCCTGCTGACGCATCACCAACCTCCAAGAGCCGCACTTCAGCGGCGCGCACGG
>CAZDNY010000505.1:0-2904 GCA_964506885.1 uncultured Hyphomicrobiaceae bacterium
GCTGGCGTTCATGGGCCGCTGGGGCAGATAGCCGCCGAGTGCCGCGCGCCGCTCACGCGGGTATGTCATTTCAGCCGGGTCCTCGGCGAGGCGGCCAAGCTCGAGGTTCTTCACCTGCTCGTCGGTCAGCGGCACCTTGAAGCGATCGCGGAATTTCAAAAGCGCGTCGTAGCCCATCTTCTTTTGCTGATGGGTGATCATCTGGCCCTCGCCGGCCTCGCCCATGCCGTAGCCCTTCACCGTCTTGGTGAGCAGGACGGTGGGTTGGCCCTGGTGCTCGACGGCGGCCTTGTAGGCGGCGTAGACCTTCACCGCGTCGTGCCCGCCGCGGGTCAGCGTCCAGATCTTGTCGTCGGACCAGTCGGCGACCATGGCAGCGGTTTCAGGGTAGCGGCCGAAGAACTTCTCGCGGATGTAGGCGCCGTTCTTGGACTTGAAGTCCTGGTATTCGCCGTCGACGCATTCTTCCATCAACTGCCGCAGGCGGCCGGAATAGTCCTTGGCGATCAGCTCGTCCCAGGTGGAGCCCCAGACGACCTTGATGACGTTCCAGCCGGCACCACGGAAGCCGCCTTCGAGTTCCTGGATGATCTTGCCGTTGCCGCGCACCGGACCGTCGAGGCGTTGCAGGTTGCAGTTGATGACGAAGATCAGGTTGTCGAGCTTTTCGCGACCGGCGAGCGCAATGGCGCCAAGGCTCTCGGGCTCGTCCATCTCGCCGTCGCCGCAGAACACCCAGACGTGACGGTTTGACGTGTCGGCGAGGCCGCGGCCGTGGAGGTACTTGAGGAACCGAGCCTGGTAGATGGCCATCAGGGGCCCGAGGCCCATGGACACGGTCGGGAACTGCCAGAACTCGGGCATCAGCCAGGGATGCGGATAGGAGGAGACGCCTTTGCCGTCGACTTCCTGGCGGAAATTGAGGACCTGCTCCTCTGTCAGCCGGCCTTCGAGAAACGCGCGCGCATAAATACCGGGGGCGGAATGTCCCTGCACGAAGATGAGGTCGCCGCCGTGGCCTTCATGGGGCGCATTCCAGAAATGCGTGAAGCCGGTCGCGTACAAGGTGGCCGCCGACTGGAAGGACGCGATATGGCCGCCCAGTTCGGAACTTTCCTTGTTGGCCTTGATGACGATCGCGGCAGCGTTCCAGCGAATGGCGGCGCGGACCTTGTTCTCGAGGATCCGGTCGCCGGGATAGTCGGGCTGCTGATCGGGCGAGATGGTGTTGATGTAGGCTGTGTTTGCTGCAAAGGGCAGGTGTGCGCCGGAACGGCGGGCGGCCGCGACCACCTCTTCGAGGATGTCATCGGCTTGGCCAGTTCCTTCGAAGGCGATGACGGAGTTGATCGCGTCGACCCATTCCTTGCGTTCCTGGATGTCGTCGAGCTTGGTCATCAGGTACCTCTGCCTTGGCAAATGGTGGCGTTGTCAATTATCGGCGGCGGTTGCCGTCGACATCGTATCGAACAGAGCGGTCATCCGGCAATCAGCCGTTCCGCTCGGGCGGAAGTCTTCGCAGCGTGGCGCGGCAGGCCAATTGCGCCTCCTGGCCAACGGACGTGTTTTGCGGGCATTCGTCACGTCAGCGCGTCAACCTCTCGTCGTGACACTTGGGTCCATGCCGAAAGGTTGCGTTGCTGTGCCGGTGGAAGCTGTTTCCAGCGCGGCTCGCGTTGCTCAGGGATGCGCGCGGCCTGTTCCAGCCAATCTGGTGAGACGTCAATGCCGAGAAACGTCATGAGTTTGCAGATCTCATGTGCGGGGTTCGACGTGAGCCGCTCATAGCGCAGGATATGGCGCTGCTCGGGGGGCAGGTCGCGGATACAGGCCAGGGCGTCCCGCGTCAGTTCACTCCAGAAGGCGGCGCATTGCTCGAGCGGTGGCGGGGTGCGCAACATCCACGCCGTGGGATGCAGGGGTGCGAACACGCGCTCGGAAAGGGAAAAGAGCCGGCTGCGCCCCCAAGGATTGTCCATGCTGACCGGGTTCAAGCCCAGCCTGCGCAGCCAGATCCAGGACCAGATGATGGTGCGCGCGGGCCGGAAGGCCTGAAGCGAGAGCGCTACATCGCGTCCATCACGGAACATGAATACCAATTTCGACCTTGGAAACAGGGACGGCACGATCCGGGCATACATCAGCGAAAGGCCGGACCGCTCGATCCAGATGTCGCGATCGAATTTCTTCGTGAGATGGTCAAAGAGCGCTGCGTGGTGCTGTTCCATTTCCTGGCGGGGCAGGTGTCGAATAAATTCTTCGAGTTCGTCGAACAGCCGGTCGGGATCGTCGCTCAGGTGCGGCAAGGTCGTGGCCAGCAACGGGGGGACATCGCTGAGGGGATAACGTCCGTTCACGCGCGGGTAGAGGAATTCGCGCGGCGCGTTTTGCGGTGTCATCACGTTTCGAAAAAATAGCGTCTGCTCCGACAAACGCCTCCAGTAGGCTGGCCCGTCGACCTTGCCGGGCAGGAACGAACGCGACCCCAGGAAGGTCAGGAACTCAGAAAGGCTCAGCACGCGCGGGTGGGAATTCAGGATATCCGACAGCATGGTCGAGCCGCATCGCCCAGGTCCCAGCACGAAGGCTCCATTTGCTCCAAGCCCAGTGGACGTTGTGCCGGTTCGGTGGTTGCGCGGGTCGTTGCCTCCATCGCTCAAAGGGCTCCCGCGCCGTCGATGGGGGCCGCGCACGTTCTGAGCGGCGGGCGAAGCCGCTCGATCCAGCGCAGACCTCCATCGCGCAGGCGGCGGGCTGCGAAACCTGCCGCCGGTCCTTCCTGTCGCTTGCTCGGTGACGTCACGCAGCGCGTGTCGCACAGGCCAGATCCTCCTACTTCGTAATGATCTCGGCCCCCATCCGCAGATAGGGGAGCCCTGTGGACATGATCGGAATATCGGTGAC
>CAZDNY010000506.1:0-2897 GCA_964506885.1 uncultured Hyphomicrobiaceae bacterium
CGGCTTCGATAAAGAATGGCGCAATGGTCGCGGTTGCCTCGTCCGGCGTGCCGGAAGCGGAACCGTCGACGAAGGCGCCGGCAACAAATTTGCGCATGGCGTCGATGTCGTACTCGTACCACTCGTTCTTGGTGACGTTCTCCTCGCTGGAGAAAGCACCCGTGCGGCCGACCCGCACGCGACCAGTGAACGTTACGTCATCGGGAGGGTTTCCGATCTGACGCGAGGCTGGCGATTTGTTGGCGTCGAGCACCGTGCCGCGAATGACCAGAACGGTGGAAAGCGGATAGCGCCTGCCGGCATCGAGCGGTTCTGACAAGGCCAAAGGTGTGACGATGCTCCAGGCCGGTCCCCGATTGCCGGGTGACCAGACGTGAAACTCCTGGTCGTGGCGGAACCGGCCCGACACGCGCACGCGGCGGAATTCGAGGTCTTCGACTTGTTCTTTATCGAGCTTGGGTGACTTCGAGATGAGTTGAGCCAGGGCAACCGGCTGCTCGGCGGCGCGGGCTTCGATCCGTGCGATCAAGTCCTCTTTCCAGGCGAGGCGGCGCATCTGCCAGTTGCCTAGTGAAACGAGGATGGCAAGGCCGGTGATGGTCAGGAGCGTCGGCCACAGCAGGCCAGCTTCACGCAGACGTTTGATCACGGTTGAAGCCCTTGACAATCAACGCGCCGATGATGCCGCCCTGCGGCGTGTCTCATTCGCTCTTGGCGAGGCGGCCTTCCTCGGCCTTGTGGCGGTACTGCAGCGCGATCAAGACCGCCTTCAAGAAACGCAACAGGCCCAGCGCCAGCACCAGCGTCGCGAGACCGGATGCAAGCACCGTCGGCAACAGCGGCGTATCGTAGGTCAGTTGCACCCATAGCGCGCCACCCAGCACGAGAAAGCCCAGAATGAAGATCGCAAACACCGCCGGGCCGTCGCCGGTATCGATGAACTTGTAATCCAGGCCGCAGTGGTCGCACTTGTCGCGCAGGTTCAGCACCTGATGAAACAGCGGCCCCTCGCCACACCGCGGGCAGCGCGCCTTCAGGCCGAGCAGAACTGGCGAATGGGCGGTCTTTTCTGTGTGCTGGGTCATGGGCGGCAATGTGGGTCGAGGCGCACGCGATCACAATGCGGGGAATGGCCACAGGCGCTCACGTGCGCGATGGCGCGGCTGGGGGGCCAGTCGCGGCCGACACAAACGGCATGTGGCCGGGACGCTGGGGTCCCGGCCACATGAAGTTCTGCTGGCAGGCGGGCCGCGCGGCACGCCGCATCATGCGTCAGTGACCGGCACTTGCGCCCGCGCCCCAGACGTAGATCGAGGCGAACAGGAACAGCCAGACGACGTCGACGAAGTGCCAGTACCAGGCGGCGGCCTCGAAGCCGAAGTGCTGCTTGGGCGTGAAGTGGCCCTTGATGGCGCGGATCAGGCAGACGAACAGGAAGATCGTTCCGATGATCACGTGCGCGCCGTGGAACCCGGTCGCCATGAAGAAGGTTGCGCCGTAGATGTGGCCGGCGAAGTTGAACGCAGCATGGCCGTACTCGTAGGCCTGCAGAACCGTGAACAGCGCGCCGAGAATAACGGTCAGCGCGAGGCCCCAGACGAGGCCCTTGCGGTCGTTCTTCAGCAATGCGTGATGCGCCCAGGTCACCGTGCAGCCCGAGAGCAGCAGGACCAGGGTATTGACCAGGGGCAGCCCCCAGGGATCGAAGGTGGAGGTGAAGTTCTCGCTGGCGATTGGGGGCCACTGTCCGCCGGTCAGTTCCTGGCGCGCCACCATGCCGACCGTTTCGGGAACGTTGGCAACCTGACCGCCGGCACCAGGGAAGAGCGAGGCGTCGAAATAGGCCCAGAACCAAGCGATGAAGAACATCACTTCCGAGGCGATGAACATGATCATGCCGTAGCGCAGGTGCAGCTGGACAACCGGCGTGTGGTCACCCTTGTGCGCCTCGATGACGACGTCGCGCCACCACATGTAGGCGACATAGATGAGGCCGGCGAAACCGATGCCGAAGACCCAGGGGCCGCTCATGCCGAACAGGCCCGCGCCGCCGCCCAAAGAGCGCATCCAGACGATTGCGCCGACAGCCGTCACCAGCGCCGCCAGAGAGGCGGTCACCGGCCACGGGCTCGGATCGACAAGATGATAGTCGTGATTCTTAGCGTGTGAATCGGCCATCGATATCTCCGTTCCCCTTAGCTCTTGTCGGGGTGTCTGCCCGGGGCAGGATTGACAATCCAAATCCTGTTCCGCAGCGGACGTCCCGCTTTCCTTATTATCTCAACGCCGCCCTCGCGCGGCGCTCAGTTCCTTCGCTCGACTTCGGCAGCCGCACGAGGCGTCTGCAAAACTCAATTCTCTTTGTCGGCCGCTTCCGACGACCCTCAACCCTGACGACCGTTCCCCTTCGGCTCACGCGAAGCGCCCGGCAAGGCTGCTGCGTCGGTGGCCGGCTTGTCCATCGCATGGAATGTGTAGGACAGCGTGATCACCGGTATGCGGTTGGTATCGCGATCATCGATCAAGGCCGGGTCGATGAAGAAGGTCACCGGCATATCGACGCTCTGCCCAGGCTCCAGCTTCTGCTCGGTGAAACAGAAGCACGCGATCTTGTTGAAGTAGGCGCCGGCGGAATCAGGCGAGACGTTGTAGCTCGCCGTTCCCCTGGTCGTGACCGTGCCGATGTTGGTCGCCTGATAGTGGACCAGGATGGTCTCGCCCAGGCGTACCGTGAATTCGTTCTGCTTGGGCTCGAATTTCCAGGGCAGATCCTTGGCGACGTTGGCATCCAGGCGCACCTTGATGGTCCGGTCGAGGATCTTGTCGGGAGCCCGTTCGGCGATCTTCGGCGTGCCGCCGTAGCCGGTTGTCTGGCAGAAAAGCTGGTAGAGCGGGAC
>CAZDNY010000507.1:0-2896 GCA_964506885.1 uncultured Hyphomicrobiaceae bacterium
GCCTGGGCGCTGGCGGCGAGCTTCGCTGGAATGCGCATGGTGATGGGGACGACGGCGGCATCCTCTGCGCGGATCGGCGCTTCGAGTGTCACGGCACCGTCTTCTTCGGCAATCGCGCGCTGGGCGTAGAGTTCCTTGCGGATGCCGGGCCACATGTCTTCTTCGACCGGGGCCTGGGCGTAGGCCGGTGCATGGACAGGCACGAGCGTCACGAGCGCTGCGCCCGCGGCTATGGCGAGCGCGGTGCAAAAGCTACCCAACAGTGTCGATCCGGGTTTCATCATCTTGCTCACGGCCGGTCCTCCGCAGGTCTTTCACGCCCGTCTATCCGGTGCGCCTTTCGGGGATGAACGTTCCGCCCATCTCCATCAATTCGATATATGGGTCTTGTGACGAATTTCACCAAAAACCCAGGCGTTGCTCTTGCATGTCTGTGTCGACACGTCGTCACGATCATGCCTGAAGCCGAATTACCATTCTAACGCCATTCGCCGTCGGGCGATAGCCGCCCGCAGCGAGGCTGTGAATGCGGTTACTCCCATTCCAGTTCGGCAAAAGCCGCTGAAACGTTACGGCGATGAAACTCATCGAAGAGCAGCCAATGATCGCGCTCGCTCTGCCCGACGGTGTCGATGGCCTGGCGCATCGTGCGACCGTCCGTGATCGCCTGCCGGACTCCAGCGGTGACCGTCTGGAGGTAGCGGGTGACAGGAGCGGCGGCGGCTGGCCAGTCCATCGCTGCAGGGCCGTGGCCGGGCACGATGCGCTGTGCACTTTGCTGTGCCAGTGCGGCCAACAGGTCGAGCCAGCCACGAATCGAGCCATCGAGCGTGGGGACGTGCCCGGAGAAGACCAGATCGCCGGTGAACAGGGTGTCGGTTTTGAGGTCGCGGATCGTCAGGTCGTTGTCGGTGTGGGCGGTGGGCCGTGCTGTCAAGCGCAGTATGCGCTCTCCCAAGTCGATTTCGGTTTGGTCGGCAACGGTCGTGTCAGGCACCACGATTTCGGTGCCGGCGAATGCGTCGGCGCCCAGTGCGGCCTTGTTGTAGGCGAGATAGCGCTCGGCGCGTGCGGTGAGGGCGGCGGGCAGCTTGTGGTGGCCGACGAACCTGCATTCCTCGCTCTTGAAAGCGGCGTTGCCGAGCACATGATCAGGGTGCATGTGGGTGTTGATGACGTAGCGGATGGGGCGGTCTGTAACGGCCGCTATGTGGGCCTTGAGCGCAGCACCCAGCCGCGCGGTTCCGCCAGTGTCGATGACGGCGACGGCGTCGCGTCCGATAACAAAACCGGTGTTGCAGATATCGCCGCCGTTTTCGGGGGCGTAGACCCCATGATGGCCTTGGTGGACGAAGACGCCGGGGGCCACCTCGGCATAAGGCGGAAGGGGCTTCGAGCCGTGAGTGTCGGTGTGCTGCTGGTCCGTCGGGCTGCCGGCAGCTTGGGCGTTGCGGGCCAAGGTTTGCAGCAGGGCAAACGGAGATGTGGCGGCAAGGGCGGCAGCTGCCAGTGTCAGGCGCAACTGCTGACGCCGGGTCAGCAGCGGCGTGCCGTTGGATGTCTCATGGTGTCGTGCGGACCGGGGCATGTGGTGGCTTCGTTGGTTTTGGGTGGATCGGCTGGCCATCATCGTCGGCACGACCTTGCTTTGAATTCATCGCGCGTTGGGTCCGCGCGAGCCGATTGATCAATTTGGAAGGCGCGACAAGCAATTGCCAATCACGGCTTTGCGAGAGTTTGTTGAACAAGTCGTGCGCTGCAACAAATTCCTTGTGCGGCGCAAAAGGTACCCCAAAATAGGTCCTCAAAATGGGTCAACAGCATTGTCCTATCATTGATTGGGACATGTTCGCCTGCGACGCCACGTACACTTGCTATCGACCTTAGTCTTGCAAGCGAAGGGAAAAAGTGTCTAGATGCCGCTCGGTAGCTGCGACTTCAGGACCCCTCACGACAAAGTGACCCGGGTTCGTTTCGTAGGTCCGCGGATTATAAACAAGAACAGGACATTCCCCTTAAGTCCTTTCCGCGGCCCGTGACACGCTGACACAGCTGCCACCCTTGCAAGCGTGGCAAGAACCTTAAGGAGGAAGCGCGATGCGAAAGAGTGCACTTACCGGTGCATTGCTCGCCACGACGTTTATCGCTTCGCCAGTGTTGGCGAACGACGACGTCTTGAAGCAGACGGCCGACCCGAATCAGTGGGTCCTGCAGACCGGCGACTATTTCAACCAGCGTTATTCGAAGCTGGATCAGATCAACAAAGACAACGTGAAGAACCTGAAGGTCGCTTGGACCTTCTCGACGGGTGTGCTTCGTGGCCATGAGGGTTCGCCCATCGTGGTTGGTGACACGATGTACGTCCACACACCGTTCCCCAACATCGTCTATGCACTCGACCTGAACAATGACGGTCGGATCATCTGGAAGTACGAGCCGAAGCAGGATCCTTCGGTCATTCCGGTGATGTGCTGCGACACGGTGAACCGCGGCGTCGCCTACGCTGACGGCAAGATCTTCCTGCATCAGGCCGACACGACGGTCGTTGCTCTCGATGCCAAGAACGGCAAAGAGATCTGGAAGGCTGTCAACGGCGATCCGAAGAAGGGCGAGACCAACACCGCGACCGTTCTGCCGGTCAAGGACAAGGTCATCGTCGGTATCTCGGGTGGTGAGTTCGGCGTGCAGTGCCACGTCACGGCTTACGACATGAATTCGGGCAAGCAGGTCTGGCGCGCCTATTCGGTCGGTCCGGACGATCAAATCCTGTTCGATCCCGAGAAGACCATGTCGCTGGGCAAGCCCGTCGGCAAGGACTCCTCGATCAAGACCTGGCAGGGTGACCAGTGGAAGATCGGTGGCGGCTGCACCTGGGGCTGGTACTCCTACGACAAGG
>CAZDNY010000508.1:0-2896 GCA_964506885.1 uncultured Hyphomicrobiaceae bacterium
GTGCTCTTGAAGGAGGCGCCTATCCTGATCCTCGTCGAGGCCACGAGCGCGCTCGATTCCGAGGTCGAGGCGGCGATCCAGGAGCAGCTCATCAACCTGATGGCCGGCAAGACGGTGATCGCGATCGCGCACCGGCTGTCGACAATCGCGGCGATGGATCGTCTCATCATCATGGACGAAGGCAGAATCGTCGAAGAGGGCACGCACGCGGAGTTGCTGAAGCGGGGCGGGATCTATGCCGATCTGTGGGCGCGCCAGTCGGGCGGGTTCCTGGCCAGCGAGGCGGCGGAGTAGTACAGTCCGTGCATTGTCACGCCGGCGTCGTTGCGGGTCTTGGAGGAGCGGTTGTCCGGGGCGTCGTCGTCTGTCCTACCGAACGCCGCGCCGGTTTTTGCGTTGGTGACGATGGTGCGGGCCGCAGATCGCGACCGTAAGGGTGTAAATCCGAGACATGGCATGCACCCAAGGCTTCATGACCAGTAGACAGGGATAGACAGGGGAAGAACACCATGCGTCTTGGCCGGATCGCTGTTGTACTGCTGGGCTCGCTGATAGTACTGGCGCCGTCGCCCGGCGCCTTGGCTGATGATCCTGAGCTGATATTCAAGAAAACAACGGTGTGGAAGTTTCTTTCGCCCGACCACAAGCTTGCGACCTACGCCATCGACGATCCGCTTGTGGAGGGCGTGACGTGCCACTTCACGGTGCCGGAGAAGGGTGGCTGGACCGGCTGGCTGGGTCTTGCCGAGGAACTGTCCAACGCTTCACTGGCGTGCCGTCAGGTCGGGCCAATCACCTTCAAGGAAAAATTCGAGCAGGGCGAAGAGGCGTTCCGGCAGAGGCGCTCGATCTTCTTCAAGAAGATGCGGATCGTGCGGGGCTGTGATGCCAAGCGCAACGTGCTGGTCTATGTCACCTACACCGACAAGCTGATCGAGGGCTCGCCGGAGAATTCGACCTCGACGGTGCCGATCATGCCCTGGGGCACCAGCGAGCCGCCGAAGTGTGCAGCGTGGCTGAAGGAGTAGACGGCGACGGTTTCGGGCGCCGGCCTTAGAGCATCATTCCGATGCCGTTCAGAACCATGATGAAGCCGAACGCCATCGAGGCCAGCCAGATCAGGCGCAGAATCGCGGAATCTTCGTTTTTCCTGTTCATCACATCGACCGCGCGCAGCCGATGGTGATTTCGTAGAAGTACTGATTGACGGCGTAGAGGCGGTCACGCGGGACGCGAGTGGCGAACTTTTCCTGAGCCCGCTCGACGGCGTGCTTGATGCGGGTCTTTTCGAAGACCCATCGCTCAGTTACCGATGCGTCGTGAAGGGCTTCCGCAAACCGGTATTCGTCGCCGGTCTCCACCACCATATCGAGGTTCTCGACGACGCACTCACAGTACTTGTGGCCGCGCCCGAAGCTGCCGTTGATCTTGCGATTGCGGGTCTGCGTCTCGCACTGGTTGGAGAAGTAGCGCTTGCCCATGGCCAGGTCTTCCTGGGGCGTCGGCTCGGGAATGAAGGGCTTGACGACGAGCCCGATCAACATCAAGCCGCCGAAGCCGAACAAAGCGTATTTTCCAATGCCCACGATGCACCCCCAAAGCAAAACACGATCGAAAGGTGCGGCAATGCTAAGGTCTCAAACTTAATATTCCGTGGGCGCGCGAGTGTTTTTTCGGGCAGCGGTCGCGATCGAAGGGCGCGTGTCAGAACGGGATGCGCGTTCACTTTTTCTGCCGCGCGAGGTCGGCGCAGCCGGCGGTCGCCTCTGCGCCAGGCTCGACGTAACAGGCGGCGATGCGGTCGGGTCCGAGGATGCGGCCGTGGTTGTAGCCCTTGGAATCGGACGCAACCCACGTGAACGAGAGGTTGTCGGGATAGATGATGCCGAAGAAATCCTTGCGCCCGGCCGAGTAGACGAAATGGCCGCGGAAGCGCCGGTCGGTCTGTTCGGTAATGTGGATGGTCTTCTTCCAGGTCTTCAGGCCCTTCTTGTCGGAGATCGTGTTGTTGTCGCCCTCCCAGGTGCCGATCAGGTTTGGAATGTCGTTTGCGACCGCCGCAGGGGCGAGGGTCAGAAGCGCGGCGCCTGCGGCGAGGACGGAGGCGGTTCGGCGGACGCACAGGCGGCGTTTGGGCGGGATGGCGCTGGGGGTGGCTGACATCTGTGACCTCTGGCTTCCTTTCGTGGGATCGCGGGCTTCGCACCGGGCCGCGGTACCTTGGTGGTCAGGCTTGCTGCGGGCAAGCCACAGTATCGGGCGGGCTGGCTGGCGATGCAACGGCAATGCTCATGTGCCTGGATGGGGCGCGATGGGTTTGGTCAGGCCCGCAAATCCACCCGTCTGGCGCAGGGCTTCGCCCAGAACGATTGAGGTCGCAACGGCGATATTGAGCGAGCGCAGGCCCGGGCGCATGGGAATCGCGACACGGCAATCGGCCAATTCGTGGATCGGCGCGGGGACGCCGGCGCTTTCGCGGCCCATCAACAGGATGTCGGTTGTACGAAAGGTGTGGGTGAAATGCGCTGACTCGCCGTGGGCCGATATCAGGATGAGGCGGGCAGCCGCGGCCCGGCGCGCGGCGTCGAAATCGTCAAACGAGACGTGGCGGGTCAGGTTTACGTGATCGAGGTAGTCGAGCCCGGCACGCCGCAAGGCCCTGTCAGTCATATCGAATCCGGTGGGGCCGATGATATCGACGGGGACGCCGAGGCAGGCACACAGGCGCAGGATCGTGCCGGTGTTCTGGGGAATGTCGGGTTGATAAAGCGCGAGGCGCACGCGGGTTCTCCACAATTGGCCTGGACAAGCGGGCTGATGCGCCAAATTGCCCTAAGTGTTCACCTTTCGCAGCCTTGAGACACGCTGCAAAGGATGCCAAAAGAACGCGTGGCAG
>CAZDNY010000509.1:0-2889 GCA_964506885.1 uncultured Hyphomicrobiaceae bacterium
CCCCGAACGCCCCGGCGCGCTGCTGCACTTCCTCGAAACGCTGGGCACACGCTGGAACATCACCCTGTTCCATTACCGCAACCGCGGGGCAGCCTATGGCCGCGTCCTCGCCGGGTTCAGCTTGATGAATGCGCATGAACCAGCGCTGCGGGCCGACCTGGAAAAGCTCGGCTTCTGGTACACGGACGAAAGCGCCAATCGCGCGCTGCGCCAATTCCTGCAGCACTGACGAGCATGTTTAGCTGAAGTGTGAAGCGGTTCGGCGTGAAAAACATGCTCAAGCGCAAGAGAGCATGTTTAGCTGAAGTGTGGAGCGGTTCGGCGTGAAGAACATGCTCCGGCAAAGGAGCCTTGCTCAGCCGAACTGGCGCTTGCCGAATGCAGTGCGATTATGCCGGGTCCGCACCAGTCGCGATGCACGCGGTGTCGGCAAGGCATCATCCAGTTGCAGCGCGTCGGCCATCATCGCAGGCTCGGAGGCGAACGCGATGTCATCAGGCTTGTCGGCGCCTTCATCGTCCAAAGTCACATCGCCGACCGGCACGCTTTCCATGAAGATGACTTTCGCCTTGGATGCACCTGTTTCGGCTGGCGCCGCGGCATCTTCGTCGCGCAAATCCATGTCATCGAAAGATGCCGTAACCTCCGACTTGACCGGTTCGCGGTCGATTTCCTCGTGGACAAGCGCACTGTCGCCAGCAGCGAGGCTTGGATTGTCGTCAGACAGTTCATCAAACGCGCCGTCGGGTGCGAAAACCGTGTGCCGGCGGTCCAGGTTGCCGATGTGGGCCGTCGCCACCGCAGTCTCCAGCCCGATCCGCAGGGCGATTGCCGGATCGAGCCTGTCGCGGCAGGCGTCGACGAGATATCCGAGCGCCAACGTCAATGTCAGAACTTCGCAGACATTGCGCGGGAGCTTGTGCCGGTCGAGATGATTGCGCATCTGCTGGGCAAATTGCGGGACGGCATCTGGCGACCAGTCGCGCGGCATGTGCTCCGTGGCGACGCTGAGCCGCGGGAACCACTCGCCACCCACCTGGTCGATATACATCTGTACGATGCCAGGCATGCCGGGGAGTGCTTCACTGCCGAACCAGCCAAGTTGTTCGCCAGACTGGCCCAGCAGGGCGTACTCGTTGGCGAGGAACAATGAGATGCGTTCGTTACAGTCGACGAACTTCCCGAAAGGCGGATTGGTCGGACGTTCGAACTCCAGGACCGAACCGGTGCCTTGTGCCGCCATGGAATACGCGCTGGACTGGATGGCGTGTCCGAGCAGCGCGCCCGCCGCTCCGATCACGGTTTCAGCATGCCAGCCCGTCTCGTCGCGATAGGCAGAAACCAGTGTTTCCGCCTGATCGGCACTGCAATGGAGCATGGTTTGGAGCATCGAATCCATGGAAGACGGACCTGTTGTGACCGGAATTCGAACGTAAGGGATGCACGTAAACGAGATATGGCCCCAAAACCTAAAATTGCGCTTAAAGATAGAGCGGTGTGCGGATCAAGCCCTCGAATAACCCAACGAACAGTCGCGATCACGTCACTGCGCGGAAAATAAATATCAAAGTTTATCATCATCTTAGATGTCAGAATGCGGTGAAGGTCGGCCTTTGCAAAGGTTCCGTCCACGACGTTAACGTTGAGCATGATCTCTCACCCCGTACCACGCGAGGCGCAGGCGCAGGCGCTGGCACGAGCGCGCGTGCCTGGTACGGCGGCAAACACCGTTAGATGCATGGCGGCCTGGGGACGGGCCCATGTGAGGACATCAAGTTCACTGCTGACGCACCCGCCGTTTGGTTATCGGCGCACGTCCTGTCCGGACCGTTGATGGCACAGAGCAGGCCAATATTTTCAGCACCCGCCTGATCTCGCGCAACCAGCATGCGTCAATCAGGCCACCCCATCCAATGACACGCCTATGCTCACGCTTGTATTCTCGCGGCGGCCAACGGCGTAAGGTGCGTCGGATGAATTGACTGCGTGCGGAGACAAGAAATGAAGCTCGCCACGAACATGTGGATCGCCGTTATCGACGGCGCAAAAGCAATTGTCATGGTCAACGAGGGCACGGCCTTCGAGCCGCGTCTGAAGGTTCTGCGGACCATGACGCAGGACAATCCCCCGACTCGCGATCAGGGCCGGGATCGCCCCGGCCGCATGAATGATATGAGCGGTCCACACAAATCCTCGATGGAGGCGCCCGATCTCCACCAGCGCGCCGAGGATGCCTTCATCGCCGATGTTATGGACGCGCTCGAGCGTCATGCGGAAAAGGGCGCGTTCGACAAGATCGTTTTGGCGGCGCCCCCCGTCGCGCTGGGCACGGTACGCAAGCAAGTCGGCGCACATCTGAAGCCGCGCATCGTCAAGGAAATTTCCGCCGACTACGTCAAGATGCCAACCCAGGACATCGCCAAGGCGGTTGAAAAAGTGCTGGAAGGGTAGGGGCGGCGCCCCTTTTGTATTGGTAATCCCTAAGTCGAGCGCGCATTAGCACGCGGCTCGAGCGGTACGAGGCGGCCAGCAATCAGGTTGGCGCGTGAGGCCTATGGATTCCCTTCGCTTCGCGCTTCAAGACGCCCGCTCGCTCGCACCCTTGCAGGCAAAAAGTCCCTTCAGGATGATCTCGAGCTGCGGCTGCACATATGCGACGAGCTTGTCGGCGTCGTAGCTCTCATAGACAGCCTTGCGCAGCGACATCGTATAGGCAGCCAGGATCAAGGCGGAGGCCGCGCGGAAGTTGCCTTGCGCGATCTCGCCCTGCTCCGCGTGCGCAAGCGGTCCTTCCTCCAGGGCGCGCGACCGATGCCGCTGGGACAGCTGCCCGCGCTCGGCGACCACGTGACCGTCATGGGGTTCCCCATCGGCGGGGAACGCCTCTCC
>CAZDNY010000510.1:0-2859 GCA_964506885.1 uncultured Hyphomicrobiaceae bacterium
CGTCCCGGGTCGTGTGAAATGAAAATCGTCGCGGGCCTGCGGCGGATCGTTGACGGGGGTCACCTGAAGCGTCACCGTCGTGGCCGCACCGTCCCACGCGCCATCGTCAGGCGCTTCAAGGCCGCGCGCACGGCGCCTTTGGGCTGCTCTCCCGCGCCCACGACGAACACCGTCCCGGAAACCGCACTCGAGATCAGCGCGGCATCCGCAAGTCCAAGCAGCGGCGGCGAATCCATCACGATCACGTCGAAGACTTCCAGCCCCACCGACACCAATGAGAACATCCGCGTGCCCGCGAGGAGATCGGCGGCGTTCGGCGGCAGCGGCCCCGAAGAAATGACCGCCAGGTTGGGCAGCTCGGTGGCCTGTATCAGTTCAGGCGGCTGCGCGGCACCAGTCAGGTAGTTGCTGAGTCCGACCGCGTTGTCGAGCCCCAGCTTCAAATGCAGCGACGGCTTGCGCAGGTCGACATCCACGAGAAGCACTTTCAGTCCCATGCTCGCAAACTGCCGTGCAAGCGCCAATGCCGTGCTCGACTTGCCCTCACTGGGACCACTGCTTGTAACAGCCAAAGATCTTGGCAACCCTCTCTCGGTCGAGAACTGCAGCGCTGTCGCCAGCGAACGGTAGGCCTCCGAGACGGCCGATCGCGGATCGCGTAGTTCCTGGCTGATATCCGAACTGGCATGAATTTTCGGAATGACACCGAGCGTTGCCAGGCCTGTGAGTTCCTCCAACTCCTCAGGACCACGCAAGCGATCGTCGAGCACTTCAAGCAGATAGGCAAACCCCAGCCCGCCGCCCAGACCGAGCATCAGCGATAAGAGCAACGAACGCCCGAGCCTCGGCGACGAAGGCTTCTTCGGCTCGATCGCACGATCGACAATGAAGATGTTGTTGGTGCCAACCCCGCCCGCGATGTCGACCTCCTTGTAGCGCTGCAACAGATTGTTGTAGAGCCCGCGGTTTGTCTCCACCTCGCGCTTCAGGATGTTGTAGCGCACGGTCCTCTTTTGCAGATCGAGCACCGCCGAGCGCAGCTCCTCGATCCGCTTCTTCATTTCCTCTTCCTGGCTGAGCGAGGATTCGTAGCCCGCCTTCAGCGAAGACCGGATCGTGTCGGCTTCGTTGGCCAGCTGCCGGTCGATCTCTGCGATCTTCTTGCGGATCTGTACCATTGCCGGATAGCCCGGCTTGAACGTCTCCAGCTTCTCCTGATACTCGCGCATCAGCTCTTTGCGCTGACCGCGCAACCCGTCGATCACGCTGTTGGTCAGGAACTGCGGCAGATCGAGAACCTTGCCGTCCTTGACTTGCGTGTAGAGCTGTTCGTTCTTGATGCGCTCGGAAACCAACTGGCCCAGTGCGGTATTCGCCGCAGCCAGATTGCTCTCTGCGATCGACGACTTCTCGTTCACTTCCACGATCTGTTCCTGCTTGGCGAACTCGAGCATGGCACGCTCGGAGTCTTCCAATCGGATCTTGAGCTGCTTAATCTGGTCTTCCAGGAACGTCTTCGCATAGGCATTGGCCTCGAAACGCTTGTCGAGGTTGGAAGCGACATAGGCGTCTGCAAAAGCGTTGGCGATCCGCTGCGCTCGCTTGGGATCGGGATCACTGTAGGTGAGATCGATCAACCGCGAACCCGTCACCGGCATCACCAGCGTGTTCTCCTCCAGTCGCGTAACGGCCTGCAGCGTCACATCATCGGCTCCAGGCTCCTCGCCTCTTCCCGCAACCAGCGAAATGAGCAAGCCCAGGAGTGAAGGCCGTGGCTTGGTGAAGCTTTCGTCCTCGGCAAGCCGCAGTGCGGCGGCGACGCGCTCCGCCATGCCCCGGCTCTTGAGCAGTTCATACTGCGTGCGAAGGAATTCGGTGCTGTTGCCGGTCTCCGTCGGTGCGGTATTGCCACCCTCGACCACCTTGGCAGCATCACGCTCCACCTGCACCCGCACCATTGCGGAGTATTGCGGCGTTTGCATCAGGGTAATAAGCCCACCCAGCGCAATAGCAGCGCAGGTCATGCCGATGACCAGCCATTTGTGCTTCAGCGCAATGCCCAACATCCAGCGCAGCGAGCTGGCAAAATCCCCTTCGTCCTCGCTTACGCCATAGCCGCCGTAACCGACCGGTCCATAGCCGGAGCGTGTGGCAACCGCTCCCGCTTGCGCTTCGACGATCTCCCGGCCCGGCGGAGTGGGATCGGGCTGCGCAGCCTCATCCCCATCACGTGAACTCGTCAACGTCGACCATCCTCGAACTCGTGCACTTCAAGCCCCGCTCAAAGCGCCAGAAAAACATTGGCGAGCGGAATCGCCTTGACGAAATGACCGAATGCTTCCTTCAACGCAGAGGAATTCACCACCACGACATCGCCCGATCGCAGTCGCGGATCATTGGCGGTCCCGCCACGGATATCAGTCAGGTTGAAGCGGGCTGCCGTGCGCTTGCCGCCCGCGCTGCGGAACACGACAACCGTATCGTCGGCCGTCTGCTCCAGCCCGCTCGCCGTCGCAATCGATTGCAGCAGGGTCAACTCGCCTTGAATCGGGTAGAGCCCCGGCTTCTTGACCGCGCCCTCGATCGTGATCCTCTGGCTATTGTATTCCTTGACGAACACCGTGACCTGGGGGTTCTGCAAGTACTAGTTTTGTAAAATTAACTATAAATAGCCTTGTATCCTGCTCCACCTGCTGCGCTGTCCGCCCCGCGGCAGGGACCTCGCCGACCAGCGGCAGGTTGATCGTCCCCGCATCCGAAACCTGAACCGATTTCGAAAGTTCGGCGACCTTGAAGACCGAAACCTCGAGCACGTCTAGCGGACCGATCAGATATGCCGCACTGCCCGGTGTGGAGCTT
>CAZDNY010000511.1:0-2859 GCA_964506885.1 uncultured Hyphomicrobiaceae bacterium
CGCGGCAGCGCTTGGATGGGGATCGCGCTCATTCCGCCGTACGTGCTGCGACCTCTGCTGCTGCTGGTGGCGATGGCGGCGGCGCACCTCGCCGGGCTGCCGATGCAGGCGACGACGGCGGCGGGCGCTGCAATCTTTGCGACTTGGGTGACAGCTCTGGTGCAGACGTTCCTGATCAACCGGCGGCTGAAGCAGACGCTGGAACCTGGGCCGCGTGCCTACGCCTTCGGCTTCTGGCTGAAGACGTCGACGCCGTTGCTTATGATCGTCGCGGCCGACCTGATGCTGCAGTACACCGACGTGCTGGTGATCTCGCGCTACCTGACCCCGACGGACGTGGGCATCTATTTCGCCGCCGCCAAGACGATGGCGCTGATCATGTTCGTGCACTATGCGGTGGGCAGCGCGGTGGCCAACCGGTTCGCGGCGCTCAACGCGCGCGGCGACCGCGAAGCGTTGCGCGCGTTCGTGCGCGATGCGGTCAACTGGACGTTCTGGCCGTCCCTGTTGTGCGCGGCGATCATCCTGGCGCTCGGCAAGCCGCTGTTGTGGCTGTTCGGCCCGCAATTCACGCAAGGCTACCCGGTGATGTTCGTGCTGGTGCTGGGCTTCCTGTTCCGCTCGGCGATGGGGCCGGCGGAGTTCCTGCTCAACATGCTGGGCGAGCAGGTGCTGTGCGCGACCGTGCTGGTGTTCAGCGCCATTCTCAACATCGCTTTGTGTTTCGCGCTCGTCCCGCACTTCGGGATGATGGGCGCGGCGTCGGCCACGGCGATCTCACTGATGACGGCGTCTTTAATGAACTATGTCGTCGTGCGCCGCCGGCTCGACATCGAGATCGGCATCTGGCGCAACTTGGGGCGGAAGTGATTGCCGAAATACTCCACTTGCGAGGCTCCGGCTGACATCGCCCCGTAACGTCTTTGACTTCGGACCAACGCAAAAAGCCGGCTGACCAAGTCAACCGGCTTTGCCGCGATTGCAGACTCTTGCTCGGGATCACATCGCCGAGCCGACGACCAGGGTCCAGAAGCTCTTGAACTCGGTCTTGGGCTCATAGACGAGGGCCAGGCCCATATGCTGGGCGTCCGACAGGAGCAGGTTCTTGTTGTGACCGGGCGAATTCCTCCAGCCCTTCATAACCTCTTCGAACGATATCTGGCCGGTGCCGACGTTCTCCGCGGCAAGGCGCGGCTTGTAGCCGGTGCGCTTGACGCGGTCCCAGGGGTTGGAGCCGTCGGAGCCGTAGTGCGAGATGCGGTCCCACTTGGCCAGATCGCGCGAGTGGGCCTTGGCGGCGGCCGTCAGCTCGGCGTTGATCTTGAGCGGCTTCAGACCGTTGTCCTTGCGGTACTGGTTGATGATGTCGCGCGCTTTTTCGACGTTGAGCGTGGTGTGGGAATAGTCCCGGTCGGACAGGGCGCCGGAGGGTGCTTTCTCGAACGTGCCCGAGGGCGCGCGATCATCGAGAGCCGCCAGCTTGACGTTGCTCGAGCCGGAGGCCTTGCCCAGCGAACTGGAGCCTGGAATCGAAGCCGTCGATGAGGGATTGGAGGCGAAGCCGGTGGACAACATGCTCGAGTTGAGCGCGCAGCCGGCCAAGGATAGGCAGGCCAGACCGGTCAAGGCGATGCGATACATTTCTTTCACTCCCGCAGGAACACGCGCGGTTCTCAGATGCAGCATCGCTCCAAACCCATTAACCGACCGTTAATGCTAACGCCGAGTATCCGTAAAGATCGCAATCCCGGCTATCGCCGTGCCGCGCTCACTGCAGTGGCCGGCACATCCGACCACGCACCAGGCGCGACCGGTCCTCCGATTTCGATACGTGTGAACTTCCCTCGAAGCGTGAGCCCCAATTGGGCGCCAACAACGTGACGCCAATTTGACGAGGGGGCGGCGAAAGGTCGGCACGGTGTCACCGGTGCTTTTGAAAATGCATGCGAAAAGCCGTGAGTTGATCCTACATGCCACTTCCCTCGCCGTGCCCGATCTTTCAGACTGCCTCAGCTTTTCTCCGGTGATTCGCGCGTCCGGACCTGTCACGTCAGCGGCCCTCACGCCTGCCAGGCGTCTGCGGCACACGACGGGCGCGGCCATGCGGCGCAGGGCGCCCGTTTCGAGGAGACCTCAACCATGTCCGCCTTGATCAGCGACCTGACACGCCCGCCCACGCCGCAACGTACGGCGCCCGGCCCCGATACCGCGCTCAGCGATCTGGTGCTCGTGCGACTGGCGGCACAGGGCGGCGCCACCCGGGCCGAGACCATCCGGGACCTGTCGTTTTTCGTACAGCACCGCCTGTCACCCGGTGAGTGGCGGCAGGCGGCCGAAGCCGCGCTCGCCGCCCTGCTGGCGCGCGGGTTGGCGCAAGAGAAACGGGGACGTTTCACGACGACTGACTCTGGCCTGAAGCGCGCCGAAGACTTCCTGGTGCTACGCAAGACCGTGTCACTGGGACCGTGGGCGGAGGTCCGCGATACGCAGCTGATCGCACGGGCGCTCGGGCTGGAAGGGGAAAGCACCCCGAAGCTCAAGGCCTTGGGAACACCGGAGGGCTTGCGCGCGCTGGTCGTGAGCCAGGCGTTCGGGCTGCCGCGGCGGCTGAAGACGACGCCGGCCCGGCTGCGCGGCGAACTGGCGGTGATCGCGCTGGAGCGGGCATTCGGCAACAAGATCAAGAGCGGACTGGGCTTGGGCGCCGCGCTGTCGGCGAAGGCGCGGCGGGCGCTGGCGGCGCAGCTTTCCCGTAGACCGCGGGAGTTCGCCTCCGACAGCCGCCTCATTGCGGCGCTGGCGGCCGAACACGTGAACGCGGCGCAGCCGACGCTCGATGTGCTGCGCGCGGCGATCATG
>CAZDNY010000512.1:0-2845 GCA_964506885.1 uncultured Hyphomicrobiaceae bacterium
ATCGGCAGGCGCGAACATGCCTCAGGCGGGCTGGTATCTCAAGGACTTCCCGCGTTGCATGCGGCCAATTCCGGCGCTGGCGCATCCGCGAGCGCGGTCGCCGGGCCAGGACGACCGCCCTCCCCCCGCCCAAGGGGCACAAGGGCCAATGCGAGGGTGCTTGAAACGGGCTGGGAAAGCGACTAAGAGAGGGCTCGATTACTTCCCGACAGAACCTGGGTCGCTGGCGCGGACTTGCCGCCGGGTCGACCCGTTCGTCTCGCGGCGCGGAGCCAGACCAATGAAAAAAGACGCAGATCTGCATCCGGACTATCACCAGATCAAGGTGGTCATGACGGATGGAACCGAGTTCATGACCTACTCGACCTACGGCAAGGAGGGTGACACCCTCCAGCTGGACATCGATCCCAACTCCCACCCGGCGTGGACGGGCGGCGACAGCAAGTTGATGGACCGTGCCGGCCGCGTGTCGAAGTTCAAGAAGAAGTTCGAGGGTCTTTTCTAAGACCGGAGCGATAAGGCCTGCGCCCGTCGTGTGCGGCCTGCCTGGAATAACCAAAGGCCCGGAGCGATCCGGGCCTTTCGGTATTTCTGGCTCGGTACTTCCGGCCGGTGTTGCAGGGGCTGCCGCGAAAAGCGGATCGGCAAGTCTGTCAGCCGGCCTTGCCGCCGAAGGCACGCGTCAGCATGCTCATCTGCTCTGCGACCGGATTGGCAACGAGAGGCACAACGTTGCTTTCGGCTGGGGGCTCGCTCATCGCCTTGTCGAGCTGCACCACGCGATCGTGAAGCTTGAAGCTTTCCTCGATCAAGCGTCGCAGGCCCTCGGGCAGGTCTGCGAACCCGTTGATGTGGGAAGGGCGGCCGATGGCTTTCAGCTTGAGCCGCTGGCGCTTGCGCCTTGCCTCTTCCGCCGTGATCTCGCCCTCTTTGAGCGCGCGACGCACCAGAAGCCAGGATGCCAGATCGAGCAGGCGGGTCGTCAGGCGCATGCTCTCGGTTGCATAGAGAACGCTGACGGGTGGCTTGAGGGCTTTTGCCTCGCGACGGCCGGGACCGTCGAGATAGGCGGCGGTCGTCTCGACCAGCTGCATGCCTTCCTTGAAGACCTGATCGAACTGCGCGGACGCCTGGAATCGTTCGCCGAACGAGACCGTGACGCTGTTGCCGGCCTGACCGGCAGAAATACGCGACTCTTTGTTCATGTTACGCCGTGACACAAACTCAAACCCATTGCTTACCCTGTACACCGAAACCAACCTAGCTGGCCATAGTTAACAACACGGTCAATTCGGGTCGTTTCGTGACACATCCCATGTCGGCATGTGGACAAGTCGGTGACACTGCAAGTTTGGCGCCGCTCCTTGCATCCCCCGCCCCTGCTGCGGGCAAAAAAAGGAGCCGCCGGTGTGCGGCGGCTCGAAAGTCAACAGGGAGGCGTCAAACAGAGTGGCATGTCACCACTCGGGATCCAGAAGACTGGATAGGTTCGAGGCTAGGCCCTTATGGTTAGAAAAGAGTTAAGCAGCGCCCTGAAAACATCCGTCAGAAATGCCGAAGGCGTGGATGCCCGGTGCACGGCTCTCAGGGACATTCAGCGAGGCCATCCTGACTGGTCGCCAATGGTTCCAGGCGCGGCGGTCCTCGTTATCTGCTTTGCGCCGTCATTCGATCAGCGCCGTCACTTGCACAAGGCGCTCACTTGAACAATGCGCTCGCTGCTGCCTCGTGAGCGCGCTTCTTGTCCAATTCCGCCGCAACCCGCTCGATCTCTGCTTTCAGTGCCGAAATGCGATGCTCGAGTTCGGCGATCGACACGCCGGAGAGGTCCTCGCCCAGGGCGATCGCCGAAGCGGACGGCTGCTGGCGTACATCGTCCCAATCCATCCTCGTTCTCCTTGTCGCAATGGCCGGCATCCACATGGATGTGCGGCGCGGCCGTGCCGTTCAATCGTGGTGCCGCTCCTAATGCGCACCATACTCCCGCCGGCCAATAGATCATGCTCGTGGGCGTCGCGTCGAGACCGCGACGCGGTCCGCTCCAAGCGATGGGGGTTGTCTTTGCGCGGGGATGCGGGCACATCTGCGCCACCGGCAACATGAAGCCGGGCGCGACGTAACCATGTCTCACGCCGCTGTCCGCCCGAATTCGCCGGCAGGTTCCCAAATCAGCGAAATTCCAAGACGAGAGTGCTCCATGACGACGCTGCCCGAAACCATGACCGCCATAGAGATCGACGGAAAAGGCGGACCGGAGGTCCTGAAGGCAGGGCAGATCGCGGTGCCGCAGCCCGGCCCCGGCCAGGTCCTCATCAAGGTGCATGCGGCGGGCGTCAACCGGCCGGACGTGCTACAGCGGGAGGGGCTCTACCCCGCGCCCAAGGGGCATTCGCAAATCCTCGGGCTGGAGGTCGCGGGCGAGGTGGCGATGACGGGCGAGGGTGCGTCACGCTTCAAGACCGGCGACAAGGTCATGGCACTCGTCAATGGCGGCGGCTACGCGCAATACTGCATTGCCGAAGAGCCGGCCACGCTGCCGATACCGGACGGGTTGTCGATGGTCGAGGCCGCAGCGGTTCCGGAAACATTCTTCACCGTCTGGCACAACGTGTTCGAGCGCGCCGCACTCAATCCGGACGAATGGTTCATGATCCATGGCGGCACGTCGGGCATCGGCGTCACCGCGATCCAGCTCACCAAGGCGTTCGGCGCGAAGGTCATCGCCACGGCCGGCTCGCCCGACAAATGCGCGGCCTGCACGTCGCTCGGCGCCGACCGGGCCGTCGACTACCGGGCTGAGGATTTCGTCGAGGTCGTCAAGGACGTCACCGGCAAGCGCGGCGTC
>CAZDNY010000513.1:0-2823 GCA_964506885.1 uncultured Hyphomicrobiaceae bacterium
GGCGAGGTCACTCAGGCAATCGCGAACTACAAACCCGCTGCCGTTGCGGCTGCCGCGCGCCAGTCGGGCGCCGCCATGTTGGCCGACATCCCCCCGTTCTCTGCCCTATCGCTTCCGCTCGACTTCACCAGTCTCAGCCTGTCCACGCACGATCAATTCGACAAGCTTGCCGCAGCCGCCGAGCGCGGCGCATCGCGCACGCAGCTTTTGAGCGCGCTCGCCGGCATCATCGACACGTGCAACGGCTGTCACGCGGCCTACCGCCTCGCACCAGAACGTTGAGCGGCGCGACGGTCAAAGCGGACGTTCGATAACCGAATATGTCTGGTCGGGAAAGCCATCGGACCCCTTGATGCGGCGCTCGGAATGCACTTCTCGCCACCCCGCCATTGCGTCGGGAGCCAGTCTTGGCGCGTCCTCGATCTTTTCGTGCACGAGCGTGCGGTAGAGACGGCTTGCATGGGGAAGGGCCTGCTCATAAAGGCTGGCGCCCCCGGCGACGAAGACCTCCGGCGCGCTCTTTGTGCGTGCCAGGCTGCGCGCGGATTGCAGAGCGCTCTCCAAATCGGGCAGAAACCAGAAACCATAGCCCGACAGATGATGATTGCCCCCGGCTTCCAGCAACTCCTCGTCGCGCGTCACGACGAACAGCCAGCGGTCGGCTGCCAGCATATTCATGTAGTGGAAGGCGCGCCGCCCGACGATCACCGGGCGGTTGCGCGTTACCTGGACGGCGCGATTGGCAAGCCACGGTGCGCGCCAGGCGAGCGAGTGCACCGGTCCGGCGACGGCATTGTCCTCGCTCATCAGGGCAATCATCGAGATCACCGGCTGGTTTGCGTCTCGAGCTGTCATTGCATCTCCTTCGTGTCGGGCTGCCTGGATCGCAACGTTTCAAGTCGGCCATTGGTTCACTTGCCGGGACGGCGCCGACATCGTTGGCTAATACGCGCCCGTTGGTCTACCCGGCACCGCTGCTGCTCCCGTTCGACTGTCAACATCTCCGGCATCATCGCATCCGTCGTTTGTCTTGTCGTCCTGATCGTCATCGTGGCCCGGCCAGTCGACTGCATCGATCCCCAACTGCAAGAGGTAGCGCGTCGACCAGGGGCGCGAGAGCCACGAGGCAAATGCCATGAGGGCCGCCAGCAGGGCGATCTGTGATGTTGCAGGTTCGCTGGCGTAGACGGCCCAATAAAGATCGCCAAAGCCCAGCGTCATCAGCGTCGCCAAGGCGGCCACGAAGCCGGCGCCGTTGAACGCGTGGTAGACGACCCAAGCGTGTGCGCCCAGATAGACGACGGCCAGCAGCAGCAGAACGCGCTGGATCGTTTCGAGTTTGCGCCTGGCCTCTGCCGGTGTGTGTCGTCGTGAGGTGTCCAATCGGCATCCACCCTGCCCGTTCAATCGCGGTCAGCAGGTTGGGGCGAAGACGGCGGCAAATCAAGATTTGCGACCGGATGAGCCGACAAATCAGGCCCCGCGCGCGGATCGCGGCTGCGCCCTTGCACCCAGATCGAGCACATAAACAACGACAGTCGTTGACTTTTTTCGGCCACGCGAATCGCGTCGAACACGGTCAAGGCAACGCATCTGGGGGAATGACATGACCGGTATTCCAGAGAACATCGAAGAGCTTCTGACCGAACTCGTCGAGAAATCGCGGCACGAGATGAACATCATGCTGGCGCTGGCGGATGCAATCCGGCGCACCGACGAGCAGCTGCTGCGTGAAGTTCAGAACGTGACGATCACTCACGAAATGCGGCGCGCGGAAATCAAGGGCGAGTTGCAGGCGCTGGCGGCACGGCTGTGCGAACTGCCCGCGAGGCCGATGGCCGAGCGCACGGGCGAACACCTGCAGCGGCCTGCACAGGCAATCGCAAACGGTGCGCGCCATCCCGCGGCTCAACAGCCCCCGCCGCCACCGCAGCCGCCGAACGGTTGGACCCGTGCGGCCGAGGACATCGATGCGGAACTGAACGAGGCGTTCGGCGCCGAGTTGGCGCGGCACTGATCGTGGGCTGCGGCCGGGTGCCCCGCCGGGTGCTCGTGTGCATCACGCACGACACGCATCAGGAAGCCTCGGCCACCAATTCCTCGTAGGCCGCGTTTATGCGCTTCATGGCCGCTTCATGCGCGCGTCGGGTTGGCTCGGGAGCGCTGCTCCATCGATCGGGATGGTGAGCGCGGGCGAGCCGGCGGCGCGCGCGATCGAGTTCTTTTCGCGTGAACGTGGCGCCCAGGCCGAACAACGCGCGCGGTGCGATTGTGCCCTTCGCGCGTCTGTCTGCAGCCCGCGCACGCGACAAGCCCCGTCCCGCTAACAGCATCTGCCGCAACCGCCCGGCCAGATTGCGCGGCTCGTTTTGGCTGTGCCAGTCGCTGAAGTAATAGATGCCCATCACACCATGGAGCGAGCCAAGCAGTCCCAGGAAAGCGAAAATCCAAATGTCCGTCAGCATGTGTGACCAGGTTCCACCCGAGCTGGCCGAGGCCGCCACCAGGCTGCCGAACCGTAACACCATGAAGGCCGTCCACCCGGCCGCGAATGCCAACAGTCCGATCAAGATACGCGCGAGCCAGCCATCCCTGCCGCTCCAAGTGCGCTCCAGGATCTCGATTTCGTCGGCCACTGCCTCGGCGGTCGGCAGATCGTCGCGCATCAGGGCCTGTTCGCCCAGCACATACAGCTGACGCATGCGTTCCGACAGCTTGTTCTGCCGTCCGACCCACCAGCGCTTGACGAGTCCGGGCATGAACCAGGCGGCCGCCATCCCTGCGATCATGGCGGCGACCAATGTAACGGCTAGAATATCCTGT
>CAZDNY010000514.1:0-2823 GCA_964506885.1 uncultured Hyphomicrobiaceae bacterium
ATCTCCGACATCTCCCGCTGAGAAAGCGTCTCACCGGCTTCGCGTGCCTCTCTGAGCCTCAAGATCTGCTCCGTCAGCGGCACCTCGTCGTCTTCAGATGGCTCCACAATTGGCTCAGGGAGGTAGTGCGCCTCGCCGTCCTCAGAGTTGGCAATGGCCGAGGTGAAGAAATATTTCAGCTCGAAGATGCCGCGCGGTGAAGAAAGGTACTTGTTGGATGTGACGCGCGAAACGGTCGATTCGTGCATCTGGATGGCGTCAGCGACAGTCTTCAGGTTGAGTGGCCGCAAGTGCTGCACGCCGTGCGTGAAGAAGCCATCCTGCTGGCGGACGATCTCCTCGGCGACCCGCAGAATCGTGCGGGCGCGCTGGTCGAGGCTTTTGACCAGCCAGTTGGCCGTCTGCAGGCATTCGAGCAGGTAGCCCTTGTCCTTGTCGGACGCGGTCTTGGTGGAGACACGCGTGTAGTAGGACCGGTTGACGAGCACCCGTGGCAGCGTGTCGGAATTGAGCTCCACATGCCAGCTGCCGTCCTGGGCAGGGCGCACGAAAACGTCGGGCACGACGGGCTGGACCTGCACCGAGCCGAAGCCGAGACCGGGCTTGGGATTGAGGCCCTTGATCTCCTGGATCATCTCGGACAGCTCGTCCATGTCGACACCGACCACGCGGCGCAGAGCGGCGAGGTCGCGTTTTGCGAGCAGGTGCAGGTTGTCGAGCAGCGCAGCGATGACCGGATCGTATCGGTTCTGCTCCTTCAGCTGGAGTGCGAGGCATTCGCCCAACGAGCGTGCGAAGACCCCGGGCGGGTCGAGTGTCTGGAGCTTGGCGAGGACCTGGGTCACCAATGCTTCATCGGCACCGAGGCGGTCGGCCAACTGGTCGAGGTCGGTGGCGGAGATGTAGCCCGACTCGTCGACGAGATCGATCATGTACTGACCGACGAGGCGTTCGGCAGGCGACTGCAACACCAGCGAAAGCTGGCCGGCAAGATGATCCTTCAAGGAGAGGTCGGCTGAGACGTAGGATTCGAGGTTGGAGTCCTCGTCGCCAAATCCATGGTCGCGGGTTCTGACGTTGGCCCAGCTGCCCAGGTCGCTGCCCGCGGTGTCTGGGTAGACGTTATCGTAGTCGGTGTCGAAGGCGGTCTCAGGATCCGGCGATGTCTTGGCCATATCGAGCCAGGCTTCGTCGGAGGCGGTTTCGGACGCCGGTTCGTTGCCCGACGCAGGCTCGCTGCCGGTACTTGACTCGGCGGAAGGACCGTTGTCGTCGAAGCGGTCCTGGTCGCTGCGTTCAGGCGCATCACCGGCTTCGTCGTTGCCGCCTTCGCCGGCTTCGGCGCGTTCGAGCAGCGGATTGCGCTCAAGCTCGGTTTCGACGAACTGCGACAGCTCGAGATTGGAGAGCTGAAGCAGGCGAATAGCCTGCTGCAGTTGGGGTGTCATCACCAACTGCTGGTTCTGTCTCAGCTCGAGCTTCGTTGTCAGTGCCATCCTCTAGGCCCTTGCAGCCCAACATCCAAGGTCCGTTGTAATCAACGCCCGTTAACGAACATGTCGCCGAGGTAGACGCGGCGTACGTCTTCGTTGGCTATGATTTCCTGAGGGTTACCATGTGTCAGAACTTGACCATCGTAAATGATATAGGCGCGGTCGATGAGCGCCAGAGTTTCGCGGACGTTGTGATCAGTGATGAGAACGCCGATCCCGCGGTCGGTCAAGTGTCGGACGAGTTGTTGGATATCACCGACGGCAATAGGGTCAATGCCGGCGAAGGGCTCGTCCAGGAGCATGAACGAGGGGTTGGACGCGAGCGCTCGCGCGATCTCGCAACGCCGCCGCTCGCCGCCTGACAAGGCGATGGAGGGCGACTTTCTCAGGCGCGTTATCTGGAATTCCTCGAGCAGGCTTTCCAGCTTCTCCTTGCGCTGCTTCTTGTCGGGCTCGACGATCTCGAGAACCGACATGATGTTCTGCTCGACCGTCAAGCCTCGGAAAATGGACGCTTCCTGTGGCAGGTAACCGATACCGAGACGAGCGCGCTGGTACATCGGCATGCGGGTGACGTCGACCCCGTCAAGCGTGATCATTCCATCGTCGGCCGGGACCAGACCTGTGATCATGTAGAAGACGGTGGTCTTGCCGGCGCCGTTGGGGCCAAGCAGGCCGATCGATTCGCCACGGCCGACCGTCAGACTGACGCCACGGACCACCGTGCGCTTCTTGTAGGATTTCTTGACGCCGTGAATCGACAGGTAGCCCGGTCCATCGATGGTGTCGTCGTAGAATTCGTCCAGTTCGTTTTGCGTGTCTTGTGCGTCGAGCGCACGACCATGAGAGGCGTCGGCATCGTGGGGTGCGTAGGCGTGCGCGGGCGCTCCATAACCGTTGGACCCGTCGTGATAGCCCTCGTGGCCGGGCGCGCCGGAATAGGGGTCAAGACCGGACGACGCCCGTTGCGCAGGAGACACTCCCTGCGCTGAGCGCGAAACGTTCGGCTTCTGGAACAGCTTCTTCAGCACGTTGCTTCCTGGTCTCGTCCGGCCGATGTGTGCCGCTCCGATCGTGGTCTGCGCGCCCGGGGTAGTTGCGCACACAGGCTCGGTATCACCTTACACCAAAGGCGGGCAGTGTTATTCATGACTTTGATGGAATTGCGCACCCCGTCGCAGGGATTGCAGCTGCCCGGCGGGCTTTATGGCGATTGCCCAACTCAGAGGAAATCGCGTCTGTGCCAAGTGTCGCACGGTCAGTTGCCACCGCCCGCCGGTGCCGTGGTCGATTGCCATCCGCTGGTTGCAGCACTCTTTGGTTTCTTGGC
>CAZDNY010000515.1:0-2809 GCA_964506885.1 uncultured Hyphomicrobiaceae bacterium
AAGCCGTTGTGGCCGGCGTTGCCGCCACCGGTCTTGACCTTGAGTTTGCCGGGAGCGAGATCGATCTCGTCGTAGAAGACGACGATGTCCTCGAGCGCGACCTTCAGGAAGCGCGCCGCCTCGCCGACAGCGCGGCCGCTTTCGTTCATGTAGGTCTGTGGTTTGAGGAGCAGGATGCGTTCGCCGGCGATCTCGCCATCGGATGCGAGAGCCTGGAACTTCTTCTTCCAGGGGCCGAAGCCGTGGGCTTGGGCAATCGCGTCGACCGCCATGAAGCCGACGTTGTGGCGGTTGCCTTCATATTGGCGGCCGGGGTTGCCGAGACCGACGAACAGTTTCATGGGTCAGGCTCCCGATCCGGCGGCCGGCCCTCGCAGTGTTACAAGGGCCGGCCGGCTGGTCGTGGTTACTTCTTGGCCGGCGCGGCCTTGGCAGCCGGTGCAGCCTTGGCGTCGGCCGCGGGGGCCGCAGCCGCCGCCTCGGCCTCATCGCCGCCGTCGTCCTTGATGCGGCCGGCGATGGTGGCGATGGTGAAGTCGCGATCCTGAATGACCGGCTTCACGCCCTCGGGAAGGGCGACCGACGAGATATGGATCGACTGGCCGATCCTGGCGCCGTCAAGGTCGATCTCGAAGTGCGAGGGGATCTTGTCGTAGGGGCAGTAGACTTCGACATCGTGACGCACGATGTTCAAGACGCCGCCGCGCTTGAGGCCCGGCGACAGCGCATCATTGACAAACTTGACCGGCACGTGGATGCGGACCAGACCGTCCTCGGCGATGCGCAGGAAGTCGGCGTGCACAGGCGTGTCGCGGACCGGATCGAGCTGCAGGTCGCGGGCGATGACGCGATGCATGTCGGAGCCGACGTTGATCTCGAAGACCGTCGAGGTGAAATGGCCCTTCAGGTACTGCTTGAAGATCGTGTTGCCGTCGATGGTGATCGAGACGGGCGGCTTCTTGGCGCCGTAGATGACGGCTGGAATCTTTCCTTCACGGCGTGCTTGGCGTGCGGCCCCCTTGCCGACACGGTCGCGCGCCGCGGCGTCGAGCTTCACGGGCTCTTGTGCCATGGCTTTGTTTCTCCAATAGAAAAAGGGCTCATCTGAGCCCATGATCCTCCGCCCCGGCCTCCAAGGGTGCCAGGCGGTGTCCCAGCCGGTTTGCCGGGATGGGCTGCTTATAGGGGGACGAGGGGAAAAGGGCAAGCGGGGGGCGATTAACGTCGCATAACCGAATGAGTGAAAGGAAACTGCCAGTTTTTATAATTCGGAATAGATTGGCGGTTCTACACGCCATGGAGGCCCAGATGAAACGCCGTGCCGGGACTGCTGCCGTTGCCGCATTGGTCGGACTGGGTGTTGCGATTTACATCCCCGCCGCCACTGCCGCCGTGTCGGGTGGCGCTGCGCGGTCGTCGACGACCGTCAAGCCTCAAGTGGACGATGTCCCACAACCCGCCGTTCCCCAGTCCGTCAACCCGAAGGCTGCTGCTCCAGATGCCGCGCCGCCGCGTGCGCCTCAGGCTGCGGCGGATGACCTTGGAGCGGCGGTTGCCAAGTCCAACGCCTATATCGAACTCATGAACCGGACGCTGCGGGCGGCGGAGTCGTGGAACCGCTACACGAGCTGGGTCGACGTCAAGAAGGGACCGACGGGCAAGGAGCGCTACATCGACTACGGGCTCTACAGCCTTTACGAGGTCAACGACGAGATTGCCAAGGCGCGTGAAGTGATCGGCAAGGCGCCCGACACGCCAGCGCTCGACGCAGCCTTTGCTCGCTACATCGAAACTTATGAGGCGTTGGCGCCGCTGATCACGAAGGCGGACGGCTACTATGAGCGCAAGGACTACAAGTCGGACAAGATGGCTGAGGGCAAGGCGCTGCACGCCAAGCTGGTTCCTGCGGCAGAGGCTTTCCTCAAATCGCGCGCAGAGGTGGAAAAGCTGATGCGCGTCTTCAAGCGTGAGTTGGATGAGAAGTCGCTGGCGGCGATTGCGGCGCAGGAGGGCCAGGGGGCCAACTGGCACATGAAGACCGTGATGATGCATGCGCAGGATGTGATCGAACAACTGCCGAAGGGTGCAAAGCCTGCCGACATGAAAGCGTTCGATGCCGCGCTCGATGCTTATGCGAAAGTGGTGCGTGCGTTTGACGAATTCGCGCAGGCCAATCCGGGCAAATTCTCGACGTTCGAGAGCCAGCCGCGTTCGCTGCTCGGCAAGCTGCGGGACGTGCGCGACAAGCTGGCGAAGGCGAAGGGCCGGGTGCGCGACCAGTTTGTCGGCATGGACCTCACCTTCCTCGTCAGCCAGTACAACATGATGATTTCCAGCGCGCAGATGGCGGCTCGGTTCGGGAGGTGAGCGGGCGCGGGTGGTCCCTTCGGGAGCGCCGGCAGTGTCCTGGAATTCCGCCATGACTGACGTTTTTCCCATTGAGATGAAGATCGAGCGCGTAGCGAGTAGGGTGTATTAGGCGCTTCTTCAGTGCCGTAATACACCGCTCCAAATTCGACGGCTGTTGTTGCGACGATTGAATGTGCCGCGGCGGGTTACGGTGCCGTGTTTTGCGCTGCCGATTCACGCTCGCGCTTGTTCGGCCTGGCGGCCGCGCGCGAACGATCGGAGCGCTCTTTTGTTTGCGCTGCCGATTCACGCCGAAGCGTGAGCTACGCTCTGTCGCTTCGACGAAAAGGAGCGCGTTAATAAAACAGGCTGGAGACGCTCTCTTCGCGGCTGGTGCGCAGGATGGCTTCGCCGATCAGCGAGGCGATGGGCAGGACGCGGATGTTGCGGGTGGCGCGGA
>CAZDNY010000516.1:0-2802 GCA_964506885.1 uncultured Hyphomicrobiaceae bacterium
AGAAGTCGATCTCGTCTCCGACGTGGACGAGACCGGCGGGGTTGAGCGCTCCGGCTGTCGCATCGCGCGAATCGGCCACGCCGGCTCCGGCGAGTGCCTTTTGGCGGGCACCAAAGCCGTTTGAGAAGTAACCCTCGGTCGCTTCGGCCGGCATGACAGCCGCGACGGTTGTCGCGGCCGCAACGGCCAGCACTGAGATGGATGTGCGAATTTTCAGCATAGGTCCCCCAGAGCATGCGGCAATATCAGCCGAAGAAAAAGCAATCGCGTCCCCCAGCCCAGGCGTCTTCGCAACGCGCCCTTCGGCATTCGATTTGCCGCATATTAGCGCTGACGCATTTCCCAAAAACAAGAGCCGCACTCCTGACGGAGCGCGGCTTTTGCACGTTCTTTGCTCAATAGTAATCAGAATATCACACGGGCGTGTTGCGCTGCAGCACGCGCGTGATGCTGGCGCAACTCAGCCTGTGTGCTTGATAACGAAGCGATAAACGCCGTTGTCCTCGCCCGTCTCCAGCATCGTGTTGCCCGTCGTGCGGCAGAACGCCTGGAAGTCGGCCACCGAACCCGGATCGGTCGAGAGCACCTCGAGCGTGCCGTCCTTGGGCACCTGGAGAATCGCTTTCTTCGCCTTCAGGATGGGCAGCGGGCAGTTCAGTCCCTTGGCGTCGAGAACCTGGTCAGCCATGTTTGAAGTCCTTTCTTGGATAGTCGCGTTGGTCACAAGCTGTTGGGGCGACCCGGTGTGCCGTTGAAGCGGCGCTTGTGCCCGGGGCCGCTGATCATGGGTAACGTGGTCCGCCCGCGTCCCTTGGTAAGGTCCGCGAACGCGGAGGCGACACCTCTCGCCGGCTGGCGGTGGGCCGATCAGATATACAGATTGATATCCGAGGCCAACGCCTTTTCCATATAGGTGGCGGCACCACCCAGCTGGATACCGTCGATCATGTCCTCCTTCTTCATCTCGAACAGGTCGAGCGTCATCTGGCAGGCGATCATCTCGATGTCGCTCTCGACCGCCGCCTCACGCAAGGTCGGGATCGAAGCCACGCCTTTCTTGGCGATCAGGTTCTTCATCATCGTCGTCGCCATCGCGTTGACGCCCGGCAGAACGCCGACGATGTTCGGCATCTTCATGTGCATGCCGGCCAGCGGCATCACCATGTCCGGCTTGCCGAGCGGCGAGATCTGCAGATCGAGATCCTTCTTCAGCAGGGCGAGCCCGTAGAAGGTGAAGAACATCGAAACGTTGACGCCCATCGCGGCCGCCGTCGTGGCCAGGATGAAGGGCGGGTAGGCCCAGTCGAGCGTGCCTTTGGTGACGATGATCGACATGCTCTTCTGGTTGGAATCTGTCTGGGACATGGGAATGTCCTCCCCTGCTTGGTTTATGTCGTCCCCCGTTCTGGTATGCCGGGCTTCATCCTTCTATATTCGAAAGTGCGAAGATAAGAAACACTCTCCATGGCCGGGGGTCACCGGTCAATTCATCCGCAGGACAAAGTGTCGCCAACGCGGGCGCAACGCAACAGCCCCGAAAAGCGTCTTAACCAACACGCCCATGTTGCGTCGCAACATTGCGCGGTGCTTGGCCAACGTGCTCGCCCGCGACAGGTCTGCCCTCCCGCGCCATGCCGGTGACGTGCGCCGAGTCCTGCTCGCTGCATGGCATTCGCGCAACGCCCTGAGCAGATAAGTCGTTTTCAGCCCGCCATCGATGCGCAGCGTTCAGCGCCGGTCCTTGCGTTCACTGCGGGCGCAAGGCAACGTGACCGCCGCTTGCGTGGGATTCGGCAAATCGCAGATGGGGCCGGTGGCGGCATCCCACGCTTTGGGCGCACGTGGGCACTGTGGCGCACGAAAAACAACAAGGGCGCACCATGAGGGAGGCCGCCAAGTCATGAGCGACGAGCCGCGACGCGCTTACCGGTTCTCATTCGGTCTGGACCGGCTCGGCCTCATCGCACTCAAGGCACCTGCCTTGTCCGCGCTTTTGATCGTGGTTCTGTCCGCCCTCGCGGTGGTCGGCGTAACGAGGCTGAAAGTCGACGATTCGCTGTCCGAGCTGTTTCGCACCGATACAAAGGAATTCCGCCAGTACGAGGAGATCGACCGGCGCTTTCCCTCCAGCGAGTTCGATGTCCTGGTCGTCATCGACGGCAAGACGTTGTTGTCGCGTGACAACCTCGAGCGCTTCGCCAATCTGGCCATCGAGCTGAACCTTACCGAAGGCGTCAATGGCCTGATTTCCATGCTCTCGGCGCGCGACAAGCCCGACGCCAACGGCTATGCGCCGCCGCTCGTTCCCGACGAGTTGCCCGAGGGAGCGGACTACGACCAGCTCATCCAGCGGCTCAAGACCAACGACATCGTTGCCGGCAAATTCCTGTCGGACGACGGTGAACTGGCGCTGATGGTCATCTCGCTCGATCGCCAGCTTGTCGTCGAGAAAGGGCCGCGAGAGATCATCGGCGGCATTCAGAAGGTCGTCGACGACGAGTTGGACGGGAGTGGTCTCAACGCCAAATTGACCGGCGCCCCGGTCATGCAACTCGAGATCCGCAATGCCGTGGAGCGCGACCGCCTGATCTACAATGGCCTGGGCTTCCTCGTAGGCCTCGTCGTCGCCTACCTGTTCTTCCGTCGCATCTCCTTGACGCTGATTGCCGTTGCTGGTCCGGCGATCGCCATTCTGTGGACGCTCGGTGCAATCGGCGCCATGGACTTCCGCCTTAATCTTTTCATCAACGTCATCACGCCGCTGATCCTGGTCGCCGGCTCCTCCGATTCCATGCACTTGGT
>CAZDNY010000517.1:0-2793 GCA_964506885.1 uncultured Hyphomicrobiaceae bacterium
GCGTCAGCGAATAGGATGACGTGCTGTCTTGAGGCGAG
Source organism: uncultured Hyphomicrobiaceae bacterium (assembly GCA_964506885.1). Classification (GTDB taxonomy): domain Bacteria; phylum Pseudomonadota; class Alphaproteobacteria; order Rhizobiales; family Hyphomicrobiaceae; genus JAEUMD01. The sequence continues at coordinate 39 of CAZDNY010000517.1, forward strand.
GGCACAAAACTCGCAAAGCCCGCCTCGGCGGCCGTCACGGGCATGCGGAACTCGTTGGCGAACAGAACGAAGCCCGCCTCGATGCGCAACATGTCGGCGGCGATGAAGCCCGCCGGACGGGTGCGGGCTGCAAGTGCGCTCCACATGGCCCGGCCTGCATCCTTGGGCACCAGAAGTTCGAAGCCCCGCTCGCCCGTGTAGCCCAGCCGGCCGGCACGGACCGGGGTCCCGGCCAAGGTGACGTCTGCGGTCGCATAATAGGGCAGCGCGGCGAGGCGCTCAAACTCGGCGGGCGCCACCAACGGCCGCAAGGCATCGAGCGCGCCGGGGCCCTGGACGGCAAAGATGCTCGTGGCTGGTGTGAGATCGCGTGCGGTGGTCGCAGGCTGCGCGGCGGCGGCAGTGATCAGGTCGGCGATGTCGACGGGCCGCCCGCTCATCAATTCATAGGTGTCCCGGGCAATGCGCCAGACGGTCAGATCGGCGGCAAGATGGCCCTGCGGCGTCTCGCGAAGGGCATAGCGGATGCGCCCGACAGGCAGATCGGCAAGCGGGCGGCGCGTGACGGCGGCGAGGGCTGCCAAGGCGCCCGGCCCAGAGACGGCCGCACGTGCCATGAATGAGAAATCGAACAAAGCCGCGGCGCTGCGACAGGTGCGCGCCTCGCCTTCGGGATCCCCGTAGTCGCTGACGATACTTGAGGGATCAAAGCCCATAGGCGCCTCATTGCTTGGCTCGACCGGCGGCAGCCCTAATGGAACAGGCCCCAGGCCAGCTTGAAAAGGATCGCTCCGCCGACGAGGGCAAGCAGGACGGCCACGATGCGGCGCAGCGTTTCGCGCGGCAGCACGTGGGCCAGCCAGGCACCACCCCATGTTCCAAATACGATTCCGAAGCCGATGACGAGGCCAAGGGTTACGTTCAACGTGCCCGCAAAGTGGTTGCCTGCGGTCGCCAAAACGGCAATCGGCAACTGAATTGCCTGCGACAGGCCGATGGCGGTCAGAACCGGCACCTCCGCCCACATCAGGATCGGAATGAGCACGAGCGGCCCGCCTGTACCGGTCAGGGCTGACAGAAAGCCCGTCACGCCCCCGGCCATGGCGAGATAACCGGTGGAAACCGTTGCTTCCGACGTATCGGCGATCGGCGCCTTCCTGCCGCGCAGCGCGTGAATGCCGGACCCTGCGGTGAGCAGTGCGATCACGAGTTCCAGTAGGCGAACGGGCGCCACATTGACGGCCAGCGCGCCGGCAAGAGCAGCGGGCATGGCGGCGAGCCAGAGCGGCATCGTCATGCCCCACCGGATCGACTTCTTGCGCGCGAAAACAAAAGTGCCGACCGCGCCAGAAAGCAAATAGGCAAACATGGCCGCGGCGATCGCTACCTTAATGTCGACACCGCCGATGTAGGCAAGCAGAGGCACCAGAATCACGCCGCCGACGCCGACACAGCCGATCAGCCCGCCGGCCATCAGTCCGAAGCCGCCGTAAAGCAGCATTTCAGCAATTGTCATCATTGAAAAACCACGTCCGCGAGCCCCTCCGCGCAGACGTCATAGTGATTGCGTCCGCACCTTATCGTTGGCCAGGCGCACTTATGCCCATCGGCGAGCGACCTGACGCGGATCAGTTTCGCAAGACAGGCGCTGGTACGCCAGTGGCACGCGTCATCGTTCTGACTAACAATATATAGACAAATCTTATGATCGATATAGACATACAAACTGGCGCCGTTCATAGTCGAACGCTATATTTGATCTCGATCAAACGCTGCGCGGCAGCTCGCCGCAGCCCAACCGGCTGCCCCGATGTCTTCTGCTGCCGCCCGGCCCGTTCAAGGCGAGGTGTCCATTGTTCCTTAGACAGTTCAAATACCTGGTGGCGGTCGTCGAGGAAGAGCATTTCGGGCGAGCGGCGTCACGCTGTTGCGTCACGCAGCCGAGCCTGTCGAGCGGCATCAAGCAGCTCGAACTCGAGCTTGGCGTTCCGATTTTCCTTCGCGGCCGCGGACAGCGATTCCACGGGCTCACCGCTGAAGGCGAGCGCGTGACGGCGTGGGCCCGGCGCATCATCTCGCATTGCGATGCGATGAAGGACGAAATCAAGTCGATGCAGAAGAACCTGCATGGCTCCTTGCGCATGGGTGCGATGCCGTCGATGTCGCCGGTCCTGCCGGTGCTCTTGCAGATGGTGCGCGACGAGCATCCCGGCGTCCTCATCGACGTGCATTTCATCGGCAACGAAGCGATGAAACTGGGCCTGGACAATTTCACGCTCGATTGCGCGCTGACATACATCGAGCGGGCGGATCTCGGACGGCGCAACGTGATGCCGATCTACACCGAGAAACTCAGCCTGCTGGTGCCCGACAGTCCGCAGTTCGCCGGCCGCACGGAGATTTCGTGGCAGGAAGCGGCGACGCTGCCGCTCGCCCTGTTGCGGCCGAGCATGCACGAGCGGCGGTTCGTCGACAGCGTGTTCAAGAAAGTCGGCGCCATCCCCAATCCGAAAGTGGAATCGGAATCGATCCTGCACTTGATGTTCCAGGTGCAGTTCACCGAGTTGTGCACGATCATTCCGACCCATTTCCGGCATATGCCCGGCCTGCACGCAGGAACAAAGGCCCTCGATCTCGTCGACCCGGTGATGAGCCAGGAGGTCGGCCTGTTCTGGGCGGAGGGCGAAACCGTGATGCCGATGGCGAGCGTGATGGTGAACGTCGCCAAGAAACTGGAAAAGACCGGCGAGTTGCG
>CAZDNY010000518.1:0-2781 GCA_964506885.1 uncultured Hyphomicrobiaceae bacterium
CGCCCGATGTGGACAGTCATAGCAAAATTCGCAACTCCAGGTGCCGCGCGCCGCGCGATCGCACGCCTGCTTTGCGTTGCACTTATCGCTGTCTCTTTTGCCGATTTGCAGGCGCATGCCGCCCACGCAACGGTGTCACACCATGCGCATGCTGCCCACCATCACCACGATGTGAATGCTGCCCACCATCATCATGACGGCGCGTCCAAGGATGTAGTGTCGACCGGCATTGAAGCTCCCGGCGGCGCTGCGTTCATCCACGACGACCAGGCGACCGGACACATCTCTGCGAATGCCATCGAGCCCTGCGACACCGGTCACGACGCTAGCCATGACTTGGCTTGCGATCACTGCTGCCTTTCGTTCGTCACCGCGCTCGCGCCCGCTCTTGTGACACCAGATTTTTTCATCCAGACGCGGCGCAGTCTCGATGACCAGCTCCATTCTTCCGTGCGCGCCGTGCTCGAGCGCCCGCCCAGATATACCCTCTGACATGCCCGTCGGGGCTTGATGCCCCCAGGATTTCACGGACATTTCGGAGGCTCTCCATGCCCCCTCTCGCACGCGCCCTTGCCAAGGGTTTGCTGGCTGTCATTGCAGTGGCGGCAGCCATCGCGCCCGGTCATGCCGGCCCTGGACACGACCACGGCGCCCATGAACCTGATGTGAGAACGCCGGCACGACCGCGCCTCACCGCGCAATCGGAACTCTACGAGCTTGTCGGCATTCTCGACGACGGCAAACTCACGATCTATCTCGACCGCATGGCCGACACCTCACCCGTCACCGCGGCACGCATCGAATTGACCGTCGACGGCGAGACGGGCCATGCCGCTCCCAACCCGGATGGCACATACAGCTACGCCACCCCGGCACTGCAGCGAGAAGGTGAACACGAGGTCATCGCTGTCATCAGCGAAGGCAGCGCAAACGACCTTCTGGTCGGCCGCCTCGCAGACCCGCATCACGACAATGCACATGCGCATGACGCCGGCCATGATCATGCTCACCGCCAGGGTCATGAGCACGGCACAAAATCGCCGACCGATGCCCCGAACCAGTCCGGCGGCCTCAAAACGACGCTGATCGATCTCCTAGCCAAACTCGGACTCCCCGCCGACGCCACCGCTGAAAAGCTCGAAAATGCGCCTGTGCTGGCGGGGCTCGGCGTCGCCTTCGGCCTGATGCTCGGCGCTCTTGTTCGCAGGCGCAACGGTCTCATCGTCGGTCTCATCGCGCTCGTCGCCGTACTGGGAGCCGGTGCCGCCTGGGCCGGGCCGGGCCACGACCACGGCGAGGGTGGTACCAGCATGGCTGCGGCCGACGCACCAAGACGCTTGCCTGATGGTGAGATTTTCCTGCCCAAGCCGACCCAGCGCCTGCTGCAGATCCGAACGCGCGTCATCCAACCGGACACGGCACGCAGCACGACGCAACTGATTGGCCGCGTCATCGCCGATCCAAACCGTTCGGGCCTCATCCAGAGTACGATTGGCGGCCGTATCAAACCGGGCGAGGCAGGCTTGCCTGTTCTCGGCCAGCAGGTGCAGGCCGGCCAGGTCCTTGCTTATGTTGAACCTGCCTTTGCCCCCATCGACGCCTCCGACGTCAAGCAGACCGCTGGCGATCTGGCACAGCGCATTGCGGTTCTCGATGCACGCATCGCCCGCCAGAAGCAGTTGGTCGAACGCGCGGTGGTCAGCCGGGCGAGCCTCGAGGACCTCCAGATCGAGCGCACTGGCCTGGAGGCACGCCAGAAGCAGCTTCTCAAATCACGCAACGAGCCCGAAGCGCTACTGGCTCCCGTGAGCGGCGTCATTGCCAACGTCCATGTCGCCGCCGGTCAGGTGATCAGCCCATCCGATACGCTCTTCAACATCGTCGACCCTGCAAGTCTCTGGGTGGAGGCCGTTACTTTCGATCCCCGGTTGGAGGTGACCCCCGCGCAATCCGCACTCTCCCAGACCGCCGAAGCTGAGCGCTACAAGCTCACATTCGTGGGCCGCAGCCGTGCCCTCCAGCAACAGGCTGGCATTCTGCATTTTCGTCTCGCAGAGCCCGCCGACGCTCTTCATATCGGCACCCCCGTCAAGGTCTTGATCGAAACCGGAACACCCGTAACCGGCCTCATCGTTCCGCGCCGCGCCATTGCCCAGGCGCCCAATGGGCAGATGGTGGCATTCAAGAGGCTGGAGCCCGAGCGCTATCTGCCCCTTCCCGTGCGCTACGACGGCCTCGACACCGAGAACGTCGTCGTCACACGCGGCTTGAAGGCCGGAGACCAGATCATCATCGAGGGTGCGCCCCTCGTGAACCAGATCCGCTGAGGGCGAGGCGATGTTCAAGACACTCGTATCCGTCAGCCTCTCGCAGCGCATGTTCGTCATCATTGGCGCGCTGCTCCTGGCACTCTATGGCGCCTATGTCCTGCCGCGGCTCCCTGTCGACGTCTTCCCCGACCTCAACCGCCCGACAGTGACCCTGCTGACCGAAGCGGACGGCTATGCCCCCCAGGAGGTGGAGCAGCTCGTCACCTACCCGCTGGAAACGACACTCAACGGCATGCCCGGCGTGATCCGGCTGCGGTCGGTGTCGAGTGTCGGACTGTCGATCGTCTATATCGAGTTCGACTGGGGCACGGACATCTATCGCAACCGGCAGCTCGTCGCTGAACGACTGGCAACCGTCGCCGACCAGTTGCCGCAGGATGTGCGTCCGCAGATGGGGCCGATCTCCTCCATCATGGGCGAAATCATGCTCATCGCGATCACCGGAAAGACC
>CAZDNY010000519.1:0-2777 GCA_964506885.1 uncultured Hyphomicrobiaceae bacterium
GTCGACAAATCGTGACGCGCTCAGCCTCGGCAAACGCTGAATGGCAGCAGGTCAGGCCGCAACGCCGGCCATGCATCTGTTGAAGCGCCGGAGGACCACGCCCCCTGCCCCACCTATGAAGGCTCAGCGATACAGATCGGCCCTGGTGGGCGGTAACGGCGGGCGACGCTTGGCTGACTTGGAGCACAGTGTCTGGAACAGGCGCGCCGAGCCGCGCTCGAAGGCGATGGCGCAACCGGCGAGGTAAGCCACGTAAATGCGGTATTTCGCTTCGCCGACCAGTGCGATCGCTTCATCCTTCCTTTCCATCAGGCGCTGGCACCACAATTCGCAGGTGCGCGCATAATGCATGCGCCATCCCTCGACGTCGTGAACCTCGAAGCCGGCAAGCTCCATCTCGGCCACCGTGTGCCCGATGTCGTCGAGGGCGCCGCCGGGGAAGATGTATTTGGCAAGGGCACGCTGTTCGGGGCGCAGCCGCTCGGGCAGGACGCCCTTGCTGCGCTTGGCCTTGCGCGAAATGGCATGGTTGAGAAACAGGCCGTCGTCAGCCAGCAGCGAGCGCATCTTTTTCATGTAGGCGGGAATGTTCTTCAGGCCGATGGCCTCGTACATGCCGACGGAGGCGATCTTGTCGTAGGTGCCGGTCGCGTTGATGTAGTCGACGAGTTCGAAGGTGACCTGGTTCTCCAGCCCCAGCCGCTTGACCTTGTCGCGGGCGAACGCCAATTGTTCTTCCGACAACGTGATGCCGTGGGCCTTGACACCGTAGTGCTTTGCTGCGTGACAGACGAGACCGCCCCAGCCCGAACCAATGTCGAGAAACCGCTCGCCCGGCTGCAGCCGCAGCTTGCGGCACACCATGTCGAGCTTGTTCTTCTGTGCGGTGGCCAGATCCTGTTCCCAGTCGTGGTAGTAGGCGCACGTGTAGACCATCTCGTCGCACAAAAAGAGCGCGTAGAACTCATTCGACAGATCGTAGTGGAACTGGATGTAGTCCTTGTTGTCCGCACCCTTGCGGCGATTGCCGACGATGTCGCCTTCGAAGCCGCCCTGGTCGGGTGGCGGCTCGCCAGGTGCGAACAGGAACGGTGACAGTCGCCTGGCGATGTTGAGGGCGTCGCGGCCGCGCACCTTGACGGAACGCCCGCGCCGGTTGATCTGGCGGCCGAAGTCGATCAACGAGCCGCCCGAAAAGTCGATCCGCTTGTCGATGTAGTGCCGGATGATGGTGTCGAGGCCGGGCCGGCGCAGGGTGGAGGCGATCACACCGGGATCGGCGATGACGATCTCGAAGGGACCGGAAGCGTTCTGACCCAACGGCAGGCGTTCGCCATTCCACAGGCGCACGAAGGCGTCGATGTCGAGCCTCTGGGACAGTTCGCCGATCAGTGCCTTGGCCGCGCCGATCCGCTTTTCGTCTTCGCGCGTCATGATTTTTCAATCCCGCCTGATTGTGCGCCCGCATCCGTCGGAGCCCCGGGCGCACAGATAGCGCAGATGCGCGCACCTGTCTTCCCGAGGCCGGGGCCGGCTGTTGATGGCGTGGGGCATCGTGATCCGCCTCACCGCCAGTCGTTCGTGCGTGATCCGCGCAGGATCAGGCCGCTTTTTCGATCTCGCCGGCCTTGGCGCTCTCCATGATGGCCGCGACGCCCATACCGCCGGCCGTACAGATGGAGATGAGGCCGCGCCCGCCGTGCTCGGCCAACAACTCGGCCAGATTGGCGATGATGCGCGCGCCCGTTGCGGCGAAGGGATGACCGAAGGCGATCGACGAGCCCTTGACGTTCAGCGTGGCGCGGTCGATCGATCCCATCGGCTGGTCGCGTCCCAGTTTGTCACGGCAGTATTCCGGATCTTCCCAGGCTTTCAAGGTTGCCAGCACCTGTGCGGCGAAGGCCTCGTGGATTTCGTAGAAGTCGAAGTCCTGCAGCGTCAGGTTGGCGCGCTGCAGCATCTTCGACACCGCGATGGTCGGCGCCATCAACAGCCCGTCGCCGCCGACGAAGTCGTTGGCCGCGGTCTGCGCATAGGTCAGGTAGGCCTTGACGGGAAGGCCGCGCGCGGCGGCCCACTCTTCGGACGCCAGCAGCACGGCAGAGGCGCCATCGGTCAGCGGAGTCGAGTTGCCAGCCGTCAGCGTGCCCTTGTCGGACTTGTCGAAAGCGGTCTTCAAGGTGGACAGCTTCTCGATCGATACGTCGCCGCGCACGTTGTTGTCCCGGAAGACGCCCGCGCAGGGCACGACGAGGCGGTCCATCCAACCAGAGCTGTAAGCATCCGCGGCCTTCTTGTGGCTTTCGTAGGCGAGCTGGTCCTGCGCTTCGCGCGTGATCTCCCATTCCTTCGCCATCAGCTCGCAGTGCTGGCCCATGCCCAAACCAGTGCGCGGCTCGGCAGTCTGCGGCGGCAGCGGCGCCAGCTCGGCGGGCGACAGCCCCTTGAACACCTTGATCTTGTCCATCGTGCTCTTCTTCTGGCCGAGTTCGGCGAGGCGATGGGCAAACTTCTTGGAAAAGACGATGGGCGGATCGGAGGTCGTGTCGGAGCCGGTCGCGATTGCGCACTCGATCTGTCCGGTGGCGATCTTGGCGGCCGAGCCGAGCGCTGCCTGCAGGCTGGTGCCGCAGGCCTGCATCAGCGTGATACCGGGGGTGGAGGTCGCGAGCTTTGTTCCCAGGACCGCCTCGCGGGCGAGGTTCCAGTCGCGCGAATGGGTGACGACCGCGCCACCCACCACCTCGTCGATGTGCGCGCCCTTCAGATCGTAACGA
>CAZDNY010000520.1:0-2747 GCA_964506885.1 uncultured Hyphomicrobiaceae bacterium
GATCGAGGCGGACAAAGTGGGCGGGGTCTTGCACGGTCCTGGCCTGGCGCGCCGCCGGTCTGGTTGCCACGAGCCCGGTCGCCGCTGGCGCGACATGCCCAGCATCCCTGGGGCGAGGCGCTCGTATGCAGGGCTCAGCGGCTCAGGCCCCCTCCTCTAACGCAGCAAGGCGGGGAACGGTTCAGTTGAACAACAACTCGAACAGCGTCTTGGGCTTGCGGCGGGCGCGTTGGGCGCGGCGCGAACGTGGCCGCGGCTCGGCCCACGGGTCGACCCAGGGATCATCGGATTCGCTATAGCGGCGCTGCCGCGTACTGGCCACTGCCGGACGGCGGTAGACTTCGAACTGGAACTCGTCGGTAACACCGTCGACGCTTGCGACAGTGACCTTGTCGTCCTCCCAGGTCCAGGTCGAGACCTTTTTGCCCTGGCGGTGCGGCTCGATGGCGACCACGGTGCTGGTCTTTGTATTGAGAATGGCGGCAAACTCCGTCTCTTCCGCGCCCTTCTCACTCTTCACTGTGCCTCCGGAAAAGGTCAGGATTGCGATGTGCTTCAAGGGTGGCGGCCGCAAGTCCCATGCGATCAGCTTGGGCAGCCCCTCACCGACCATCTCCAATGGAACCGACAAACGCCGGTAGTCCCGATTGACGGCAAAGTAGCGCTTACCGCGCGCCACGACCTCCCACCCCTCGTAACCCAGGCCGGCAACCGGCTTCTCATCGATCGCCGCATTGTCGCTGTCCAGCCGCTCCAGGGCGTCAGCCGCCAGCTTGAGACCGGGATCCAGATACAGCGCACGCTTCAGATCGGCGATGGCCTGATCACGCTGGCCCAGCGCCTCTTCCAACTCGGCCTTGGCCCAAAGAACTTCCGGCTCGTCGGGCGCCAGCTTCACCGCGCGGTCGATGTCCTTGATGCCGACGTCGGCCTGATCCTGCTCCTTGAGCACGTAGGCGCGGTAGGCGAACGCAACGGCAGAGCGGGGATCGCGCTCGATGGCGTGGCCGAGGTCCGCGAGTGCCAGTTCGCCATTTCCGCTTCGGCCATGCGCCAGACCGCGCTCGGCGTAGATCTGAACGTCGCCTGGCTTCAATTCGATGGCGCGCGAGTAATCCTTGATCGCCGATTCCGCATCGCCGGTGACGAGATAAGCGCGCGCACGCATGCGATACAGGTCGCCGTTCCGGATATCGAAGGCGATGGCACGCGACAGATCCTCGATGGCTTCTTCGTGATGCCCAACCTTGAGCTTGGCTTCGGCACGATTGCGATAGCCGGTCGCGAAGCTGGTATCGGAATTGACGGCGCGCGAGAAGTCTCGGATGGCGGCATGGGGCCGGCCGAGTTCCAAGTGCGCCAGGCCGCGCCCGGAGAGCGGGGCGGCGCTGGATGGCAGCAGGCGGATCGCGTGGGTGTAATCGGAGATGGCACCGCCCGCATCGCCGGCACGCATCCGGGCGCCGGCGCGGTTGTTGTAGGCGGCCGCGTAACCCGGCGCCAGCAACAGCGCGCGATCGAAGTCCTTCACCGCCTCCTTGGCCAGTCCAAGGGCCAGAAGCAGGTTGCCGCGATTGTTGTAGAGAGCGGCATACTCCGGGAACAACTGCACTGCAGAGTTGAAATCGTCGAAAGCTTCCTTGGTCTTGCCCAATCGCGCATACGCGACGGCGCGGTCGTTGAGGATCATGGCGCGACGGTCGTTGGGCAGGGCGGTATCAGCCAGCGCATCCGTGTAGTGGGATATGGCCTGGGCGGTATCACCGCGCACGAGTGCTGCGCCGCCCTTCCTGGCGGTTTCCGGCGAGGTGGTGTCGGGGGCGGCGTCGGCGACGCCACTCGCAAACAGGACCGCACACAGGGCAACTGCCGCCGCAGCCGGTGAGACCCGCTCGCCCCTGCGCCGACCCTTCCGGTCCTGTCGGCTTGCTCCATGCAATCGCAACACGCTCTCATTTCCCTTCGTCGCAGCGCGGCGCTGTTCGCGCCCCTACGCCGGCGGCTGAATCGCCCAGACATACTAAGTGAATATGGCGCTGCCGCGAACCCGTCGGATCGGCGCGCATGACAGGTCGCCCGATGAGCGTGGCAGATGCGCCGGCATTGCTTGGGGAAAGGCCGTCCGCGACGCGGGCGTGTGCGCGGGCACACGCCCCAGCTTGACGTAAACGTCAAGCTAGGCTTGACTCGGTTCGTGGTTCCGTAAGCCGTGGAGGCACCGGACGATGAACCTGTGGCTGCGTCTTATCTGGTATGTGCTGACGGCCTGGCGTCGCCCTAAGCTGGCGGTGCCGGAAGACGTTTCACGGCTGGCATTGCGCGTCTGGCCCACGGATCTCGATACCTCCGCCCACCTCAACAACGGCCGCTATCTGACGCTCATGGACCTCGGGCGGCTCGACCTGATGGTTGCGGGGGGCTTGTGGCGGGCGGTGCTGCGGCACAAATGGACGCCCATTGCCAGCGCCGTCAAAATCCGGTTTCGACGCGAATTGCGCCTATTCCAGCGCTTTGAAATCGCGACGCGGATTGTCGCGTGGGACGATACGAACGTCGTGCTGGAGCAACTGTTCGTCATCAAGGGCGGGGCGAAAGACGGTCAGGTGGCCGCCCAGGCGCTGTTCAAGGGCGGGCTTTATGATCGACGGGCTGGCCAGTTCGTGCCGATCGCGCGGTTGATGCATGAAGTCGGCGTGGATGTGCCCAGCCCGGCGCCGTCGGCCGAGGTGGCTGCATTCCTCGAAGCA
>CAZDNY010000521.1:0-2739 GCA_964506885.1 uncultured Hyphomicrobiaceae bacterium
TGACTCCCGAGCTGCTCGACAGGGCCGTCGCCGGGGCGGGTCGGCCGGTCAAGGTTCTGCTCTTCACCTCGCCGAACAACCCCCTGGGCACGGTCTACTCTCGGGAGGAGGTCGACGAAATCCTGGCGTTGATTGCCCCCGTGAAGCCGGGCGACGACAACAAGGACGTGAACATGAACAAGCTGCCCTTCAGCGAGTCGGAATCCTGGGGCAGTTCGCTGGAGGCCAACTGGGACGAAACCCTGGCGGCGCTTTACGGCCGCCTGCCGCAAGCTCGGCATCATCCTCACCGACACCTGCATCAACTATCAGACGATCATGCCGCCGGTGCTGGGGGAACACGTCGCCTACGGCGATACCGGTGTTGTCATCTACTCCAACAGCGTGTGCGGTGCGCGTTCCAACTTCGAGGGCGGCCCGTCCGCACTGGCTGCGGGCCTGACCGGCCGCACACCGCGCTATGGCTATCATCTGGATCGCCATCGCCGCGCCACGCGCCGCTACGTCGTGCGCTGCAAGCCGAACGGGTTGACGGATTGGGGTGTGCTCGGCGCCACCATTGGCCGCAAGGCCGGCTCCTACTGGGAAGTGCCGGTCATCGAAGGCATCGACGCCGTTCCAACATCGGATGAGTTGAAGCACATGGGCGCCGCCATGGCCAGTTACGGCTCGACGCCCCTGTTCCATATCGTCGGCATCACGCCCGAATGCCAGACGCTGGCCGACGTCGCTGGCGACACGATCGGGCCCGAGGACATCACATCATCCGATCTGGAAGCCCTGAGGCAGCCGTTCGGCGCAAAAGGTGAGAAGGTGGACGTCGTCGTATTCGCTGCGCCGCAGCTTTCGATCGTCGAGATGCAGAAGGTGGCCGACCTGTGCCGCGGTCGAAAGATCCACGACAAGACCGACATGCTGGTCTGCACGCCTCAGAGCGTCTATGCCGATGCAACCCGGATGGGCTTTGTCGACGACATCGAAAACTTCGGCGGCAAAGTCTTGCAAGGGACGTGCTTTTATCAGCAGTACGCCCGCGAGATCGGTGAGGCCAACGGCTGGAAGCGGCTGCTTTCCAACTCCACCAAGATCGTCAACATCCTGGGCGGCTATGGCTACGCGCCCGCGCTCGCCTCCATGGAAGAATGCGTGGATTCCGCCGTAGCCGGGGAGGTCGTGTGATGCAAAAAGAGCTGAAATGCCATGTCGGGATTGGCGAGGCCGTGGAAGGCGAGGCGCTCGTTGCCAAGGACAATTTCTCCGCCCGCTACGACCTCGACCGCATCAAGGGTATCTTCTCCAGGCCCTCTCATGCACTCGCGGGCCAGTCCTACAAGGACAAGATCCTTGTCTTCAACACGGCCAAGGGAGGTGTTGCTTCAGCCTGGATGCTGCACGAGATGACATCCCGCGGCATCGCCCCCAGGGCAATCCTGTTCAATGCCACCAATACGATCCTCGCACAGGGCGCGGCACTTGCCGGCATGGCCATGTGCGATCGCTTCGAGGATGGCGACGTTACCGACCTGATCGCAACCGGCGATCATGTCGCCGTCTATCCGCACGAAGGCCGCGTCGTCGTGACCAGGAAGAAGGATGGCTGACGTGAGCGGGCACGACAAGAACAACCTCCAGGTCGAGGTCTGGCGCGGCACGTCGGCAGGCGGCGCCTTTCGCGCCTACACCGTGCCCGAACAGGCCAGCCAGACGGTGCTCGACGTGGTCACCTGGATCCAGCAGAATGCCGAGCCGACGCTGACCTATCGCTTCGCCTGCCGCGTCGGCATGTGCGGGTCGTGCGCAATGATGGTGAACGGTACGCCGCGCTGGACCTGCCGCACCCATGTCAGGAAGGTGGCCGACGGCAACAAGCTGCGCATCGCGCCGTTGCGCAACCTGCCCGTGATCAAGGATCTGGCCACCGACATGGCGACGTTCTTCGACAAGTGGACCCGCGCCGAGGGCCGCTTTCACCCCTCCCAGACACGAGCCGATCCGATTGCGCCAATTTCGCCGCAGGATCCACAGCGCGCCCTCGCCAACGCCGCCATCGAATGTATCAACTGCGCCATCTGTTATGCCGCCTGCGATACGGTGACAGCGAACCCGGCTTATCTCGGACCCGCCGCACTGAACCGCGCCTGGACCCTGCAGAACGATGTTCGCGACAGCGCCTATGCGCAACGCCAGGCCGCAGTCTCGGCGGGCGGCGGATGCTTCAATTGCCACTCGCACCAGTCCTGCATGGCCCAGTGCCCCAACGAACTCAATCCGACCGCCTCGATTGCCGGCCTGAAGCGTCTGGTCTCGCGTGGCATGCTGTTGAAGGGAGGCAAACGGCGATGATCGGCGCGCGACTTTATCTCCTGCAGCGGTTGAGCGCGCTCGTCATGGCGCCACTTGTGCTCGGCCACATCGCTGTCATGATCTATGCGGTCCAGAACGGGCTCAGTGCCGCCGAGATCCTCGGCCGCACGCGCGGCAGCGTCTGGTGGGGTACATTCTATGGACTGTTTGTCGCCGCAGTGTCGATCCACGCCGCGATCGGGCTGCGGGTCGTAGCCTTCGAAACGCTCAAAGTTCCCGAGCGCTGGCTCGCGCCGCTGACATGGGCCGTCGGCATCGCGCTCGCCTTGCTGGGTGCGCGCGCCGTCATCGCGGTGGTGCTGTGATGGAGCGGGTGATGGACATCAACCACAGGAACGATCCGCTCCGCTTTGCCGCGCGCGTGCATCGCATCTC
>CAZDNY010000522.1:0-2739 GCA_964506885.1 uncultured Hyphomicrobiaceae bacterium
ACCGAGCACCCCACCCACACCGTCAAATGGTACCAGCACGACGGCACAGCCTACGCGGCGCCGGCGACGCTTTCGACGGGCAGCGGCGCACGCACCATCCATGTCTACAATGCGTCCGTCGGCGGCTATCACATCTCGCGTTGGATGACGCATCGCTATGCGTTGGCCATCGGCGCCCTGACACCCGATCTGATCATCACCAACGATGGCGTCAACCTCTCCACATCGAGCGTCGACGACGTGCGCCGCCTCTATCTCGCGGCCTTCCAGCAGATCCTGCTCGACAAGCCCGGCACGCCGATTGCAGTGGCGCTGCAACATCCCTTCCGGGACGACGACGGCATGGACAGCGTTGTCGAGGCGCTGCGCCAGGTTGCCGGCAATTACCCCGGCATGACGCTGATCGACGGGCATGCGCGGTTCATCGAAGCGGGCAAACCGGCCGCGTGGTACGAAAACGCCACGCACCCCAACGCGACCGGCTCCGGCGTCATCCTCGATGAGCTGCGGCGCCATTGGCGCGCTGCGCGCGACCGCCCGCCGATCACTGCGTTCGACGCGTGGTGGGCGGACCGGGCAGACTTCAACCTCGTTTCCAACGGTGATTTCGCAGCCTTTGACGGCGTACTGCCGGACTATTGGCATGGCAATGGCGCCGACGTGAGCAAGGAGACGGTACTGGTCTATCCGGGCAAGCCGCACAGTGTCGCGGTGACCGGGACCAACAGAACGTTGCGCTACCGTGTTGAGGGCGAGCCACTGCGCGCGCTGCGCGGCAAGCGCGTGACGCTGGCGGTGCGTGTTCATGCGCCTGCCGGCGGCCATGAGACGACGGGCAAGTTCTGGTGTGAGGTTGACGGCGCCGTTGCCGGCGGTTTCAGCGTCAACACAGGCCCCGAGGGCGCCGGTTGGCAGTGGCAGGTGATCGACGGCATTCGTGTGCCGCCTGCGGCAACGCTGTTCGAGGTGGTTCTGGCCAGCACGGGGACCGGATTGGCCGGCGGCACGGCCTATTTCGACGAGGTGGTGCTCTACCAGGGCGAGGCCCAGCCCGACCGCACGGCTGAGATCCGCACCGACGCCGACAATGCCGCGGCGGTGTTCAATCTGTTGCAGGATGCCGGCCGTTTCGGTGGAACACCCGAACCCCAGGCAGCCAGCGCGCCCACGTTTTCCGCGCCCAACTACATCTTCGCGCAGAATGGCGCGACAATTGCTCAAGGTCCGAAGTTCATCTTCAACAACAATGACTATGGCGGTTCGGCCGGCACGCTCGACGCGGATGTTCTGGCGCTTGTCCAGAAGACGAAGGATCCGCACATCCACCCGTCCTATGGGCGCTACGGCGTCGAATACTACGTGCTCGACATCACGGCGGGCGCGGGCACCTCCGGGCTGCGGACGATCGATGGCTTGGCGCACTACCTGCTGTTTTCGATCCGCTCCGCGCCCATTCCCATGAAACTGTCGTTCAACTGCCATGTGCTCGTGAAGTCGGGCAGCCTGGGCGTCACGCTGGCGAACAACAACAAGCTGTTCATCGACGGCAACCCGATCCGCGCCGATCACCCGGTTCTGCCGGCCGACGGCTGGCGGCAGGTAACGCGGCTCTACGACATCAACCCGCGCCGTACCGCCGGCTATGACAACATCCTGCACAATCTCTACGCCACGCCGGGCGCGCAAATCTATCTGGCGATGCCGTCGCTCTGCCCGGGGCACATCCCGATTGCGCCGGGCTATTTCTACGGCGTGATCCCCGGCCTGGAGGCGTGGCGCTGATAATCACCAAGCGCGATCGTCTGGCGTAATGTTGGAGCGCGGTAGTGCGTGAACTGTCGCGACAGCTCCGCCGAACAGCAAAAGGAAAAGTAGGATGGCCACGCGGGGCTCCTCGGACTGTGATGCACGCCTGGGGTGCGCAGATACAACCTTAAATTGTATTGCGCGTCAACTTCAATCGATCTTTCGAAAGCTGACTTTGCGATCCCATCATTACGGTCCGCAACCGCGATCGCGACGCAGGCCTTCGTTGTACACAATTCAAATTCCGCGAGGAATCTGAAGCCGCTCAACGTGACGACCTTGACCCGGAAGGCAGGCCGCGCGTCACATTCTCGATCTCGGCCAGCCACATGGCGGCGATGGTCCCTGGATCGAGATGGGCCACCGCTTCACGCGCCCCGCGCGCGAACGAGTCTCGAAGCGCGTCATCGTCGATCACGCGCATCAGCCCATCAGCGATGGCTTCAGACCCGGCATCAGCAACGAGTATGCCTTTCACACCGCCTTGCAGGATTTCACCGGTCGCGCCGGGCGCGTCGGTTGCCACGACGCACAAGCCGGATGCGAGAGCCTCGATGACCGCGTTGGGATAGCCTTCGTAGCGGGCGGGGTGGACATAAAGATCGCTGGAGGCGAGTTCGCGCTGAGGTTCTCGCGTCGTGCCTGGCAGAAATATACGGTCCCAAAGCCGTTGTCGGTCAATGAGGCGCTCAAGCTTTTTCCGCTCGCCACCTTCGCCAAAAATCGTCAAATCCCAATCAGGTGCTTTGGAGGCAACCAGCGCGAAAGCCTCGATGAGCCGATCGTACCCTTTCTGTGGTTCGAGGCGACCCAGCGAAATGATCCGGCGCCGATCCCCAGAACGCAGCATCCGCTCGGTCTGCCTTGTCGTTGCCCGGCCAGGTTCGACGGGGTTGGGAATGACGGTGGCATCGATACCGAGCTGGCCCTGAT
>CAZDNY010000523.1:0-2739 GCA_964506885.1 uncultured Hyphomicrobiaceae bacterium
GAGACGGTCCATGGGGCGGCCAGCATTTAGGTCTTCCAGCACGGCATCGATGCTCGCGGCCTGATCCTCTGTTTCGTCGTAGGGAAAGCGCGTGACGAACTCGTCGAAGGCGCCGGCGGGCGGAGCGATGGAGGGGGCCTCGCGCAGCTGGCGCATGGCGGCGATCTTGATCAACTCGGCGGCGATCTCACGCAACCGCTTCTTCATGCGCGCCTTGCGCGACTGCCAGGCGACGCCGCCCAGCTTGTCGAGCTGCGCGTTTCCATCATCGGAGCCGTAACGCGACAACAGTTCGATGTTCTCGACCGGCAGGAACAGCTTGTCGCCGCCGTGGTAGGTGATTTCGAGGCAATCGTGCGGAGCGCCCAGCGCGGTGATCGTCTTCAAGCCTGCAAAGCGACCAATACCGTGATCGGCATGGACGACGAGGTCGCCGACGGACAGACTGGTCGCCTCGGTCAGAACGTCGGCAGCGCGCTTCATCTTGCGGCGCGGGCGCACCAGACGGTCGCCGAGGATGTCCTGTTCGGCGATAAGGCCCACCTCGGGCGTCTCGAAGCCCTGCTCGACGCCGACAACGGCGAGCGCGGTAACGTCGGGCGGCAGCGCCTTGACTTCGTCGAAATGCTCGACCTTGCGCATCTCCTTGAGGCCGTGATCGCCAAGTAGCGTCATCAAGCGCTCGCGTGCGCCGTGCGTCCAGGCGGCGACGAGGGTGCGGCGATGCGCGGCCTGCAGCTTGAGGATGTGAGCGACCACGGCATCGAAAACGTTGACATCGCCGGCCTGACGCTCGGGTGCGAATGATCGACCGGTGCGGCCACTCCAAGAGCGGACATTGGGTGCATCGGGTTCGTCGAAGGGCGTGAGCCGATAGATGGCATGCTCTGCAAGTGCCGCATTCCAGGCGGCACCGTCGAGATACATGCGGTCCGGCGGCACCGGCTTGTAGGGTGCGGCGCCGAACGTCTCGGTCTCGCGTGCTTCGAGGCGGGCCTCGTAGTGTTCGGTGATGAGCTCGAAGCGCTGACGGACGGCGTCCTCGGCCAGATGATCGAAGCTCACGGTCACGCCCGGCATGTAATCGAGCAGCGTTTCCAATTCCTCGTGGAACAGTGGCAGCCAGTGCTCCTGGCCGGGATAGCGCTGGCCGGCACTGACGGCCTCGTAAAGTGGATCGTCGCCGGTGTTGCCGCCGAACAGTTCGACATAGCGGCGGCGGAACAACGCCACGGCTTCCTCGCCGAACATCACCTCCGACATCGGCAGCAGTACGAGCTTCTGCACCGGCTTCAGCGTGCGCTGCGTCTCGGCATCGAACGTCTTGATGCTTTCCAGCGTGTCACCGAAGAAATCGAGGCGGACGGGATTTGCGCGGGCCGGTGGGAAGAGGTCGAGAATACCGCCGCGCACGGCGTATTCGCCCGGCTCCATCACGGTTCCTGTGCGCTGGTAGCCGAACAGCTGGAGCCTTTCGGTCAGACGCTTCATGTCGATGCGCTGGCCCGGCGCCATCTGGCGCAGCGATTTGCGGATGAAAGTGCGCGGGGGCACGCGCTGCAGGATGGCGTTGACCGTGGTCAGCACGATGGTCGGCTGCTTGCCTGCCGCGACAGTCAGCTTCGCCAGGGCGGCCATGCGGTCGGCGACGATGTCGGCGTTCGGGCCGATGCGATCGTAGGGCACCGTGTCCCACGCCGGAAACGTGATGACGCGCACGCCGGGCGCGAAGAAGGCGAGCTGCTGTGTCAGCGCTTCGATGCGACGGTCATCACGCGCGACATGCAACAGCGTCCGTGCGCCCTCGCCGTCGACTGCCGCCGATACGAGTTCGGCGAGCACCAGGGCGTCGAGGCCTTCGGGTACACTCGAAAGCAGGATATCCCGGGTTCCGGTGGCGTCGTCTCGTCTCGGCACGGTCGTGCGGTGCTCCTTGGAATTTGTGTTTGCGCTCATGCGATGGGGCAAAGCGTGAGGCGCCGACGCACGAGCTTCATGCGCGTGCGAGGCCGTGGAATACGCGGATTGCCGTAATCAATTCGCCGAATTCGACGGCTGCCGTGTGCCCCGGCTCGAGGATCCATTTCTGCAGTTCGGGGTCGGGCAGTTCGAGAAAGCGCTCGAATTGGGCCAGTTTCTCCTCGCCGAACCCGTCCAGATGGGCATCGGCGAAGCGGCCCACGAGCCAATCCATCTCCTTGGTGCCGCGGTGGTTCGCCCGGTAGGCAGCCCGCCGGCGGCGCGTATCGAGATCGAGGCCGTGGCCCGCATTTTCGCTGTTCGTCACAATCGGTCGCCCAATGCAGTATCGCGCCCGGCACTCGGGATAACCCGGGGGCGGCGCTTGACGGTCGGCGGGGGAGCGGCTTTGCTCCTGCCAGTTCAGCGGCTCATATACCGCTCTTGTAGCCGATCCGCAAAGGCGGCATGGCCGTCCTGTAGGTGGCGTTGGCAATCTTACGAGAAACGACAGAAAAACCGTCATGCGCCCGGCCGAACTGACACCCTTGTTCGCCTCCGCCCAGTCGCTGACGGGGGTCGGGCCGCGGCTCGTCCTCCTGATGAAAAAGGCGTTGCGGCTGCCGCCGGGTGTCACCGAACCGCGCGTGGTGGATGTGCTCTGGCACGTGCCCACGGGCGTGATCGACCGGCGCGCGGAGCCGGCGGTGGCGGACGCCACGCCAGGCACCATCGTGACGCTGAAAGTGCGCGTGCTCAAGCATCGTGCGCCGCCGCGCG
>CAZDNY010000524.1:0-2724 GCA_964506885.1 uncultured Hyphomicrobiaceae bacterium
GACCAGTGGAAGATCGGTGGCGGCTGCACCTGGGGCTGGTACTCCTACGACAAGGACCTGAACCTGATGTACTACGGTTCGGGCAACCCCTCGACCTGGAACCCGGCGCAGCGCCCGGGCGACAACAAGTGGTCGATGACGATCTTCGCTCGTGACGTCGACACCGGTGTGGCCAAGTGGGCCTACCAGATGACGCCGTTCGACGAGTGGGATTACGACGGCATCAACGAGGTCATCCTCGCCGACATCAAGGTGAAGGGTAAGGACCGCAAGGTCGCCGTTCACTTCGACCGTAACGGTCTGGCCTACACGCTCGACCGCGTCACCGGCGAACTGCTCGTGGCCGAGAAGTATGACCCGGTCGTGAACTGGACGACTGGCGTCGAGATGGATCCGTCCAAGCCGAACTACGGTCGCCCCTACGTGGTCGACAAGTACTCGACGGCGAAGAACGGTCCGGACTTCAACACGAAGGGCATCTGCCCTGCGGCTCTCGGTACGAAGGACCAGCAGCCTGCGGCGTTCTCGCCGAAGACTGGCGTCTTCTACGTCCCGACGAACCACGTGTGCATGGACTACGAACCCTTCAAGGTTTCGTACACGGCTGGTCAGCCCTACGTTGGCGCCACGCTGTCCATGTATCCGGCTCCGAACAGCCACGGCGGCATGGGCAACTTCATTGCCTGGGACGCTGGCGAGGGCAAGATCCTGTGGTCGAAGCCTGAGCCGTTCTCGGTCTGGTCAGGCGCTCTGGCGACCGCTGGCGACGTCGTCTTCTACGGTACGCTCGAGGGCTACCTGAAGGCAGTCGATCCTGCGGACGGCAAGGAACTGTACAAGTTCAAGACTCCGTCGGGCATCATCGGCAACGTCATGACCTACTCGCACAAGGGTAAGCAGTACGTTGCGATCCTGTCGGGCATCGGTGGCTGGGCCGGTATCGGTCTGGCGGCTGGTCTGACCAACCCGAACGACGGTCTCGGCGCTGTCGGTGGCTATGCTGGCCTGAAGAACTACACCGCTCTGGGTGGCGTTCTCACGGTCTTCTCGCTGCCCTAAGCCTGAAGCTTCCGTAACCAACGCCGGCGCGGGGAACCTCCCCGCGCCGGTTTCCATGTAAGATGAGCGCGTCGCCTCCGGGGCCCCCAGGGTGCAGGACGGCGAAAACTTCCATTTCTCGTGAGTGTGGCGCGCACGGCGAGGTGATCAAATCCCTTTGATCATTCGTGATCGCCTCCGGCAAACCGCGTGGGGCCTGTTGCCGTAAAAGCGGCATGACCTATCTTTAGCGTCACCCCGAGTGAAACAAGAATGCACAAACCAATGAGGAAGCGCGTGACGAGATTGAAATTCCTGGCGTTCGCTGCCGCCTTCGCTGTCGGCGCCGCGGGCTTTGTCGCCGGATCCGCCTATGCGGTCGGCCCCGAGATGGTCACCCTGGAGGATGGTTCCAAGACTCAGAAGGGTTCCAAACCGGAAGACGGCAAGTGGATGACGCCCGATGGTGATCCGACCTACCGCGTCAAGCCGGACGGCACGCTCGACTGGTACGCCTATTCGGGCTTCCGCCGCTATCACTCCGAATGCCATGTCTGCCACGGGCCGGAAGGCGAGGGTTCGACGTATGCGCCGGCCCTTAAAGATTCGCTCAAGACCATGAGCTATGGCGATTTCGTCGGAGTCGTCGCTTCTGGTCGCATCGTGCATCAGCCGGGTGGCGGTGAGAGCGTGATGCCGGCACTGGGCGATAACAAGAACGTCATGTGCTACATCGATGACATTTACGTCTACCTGAAGGCGCGCTCGGACGGTGCGGTCGGACGTGGCCGGCCCGCGGGTCGCGATGACAAGCCGCAGGCAGCCAAGGATTATGAGAAGGCATGCTTCGGTGAGTAAGCGCGCGCTGATCGCAGGTATGATTGTTCTTCTCGGCTTCGGCGACTTCAATGTCGCCGGGGCCGCGGAAGGGCAGAAGGCCGATCTCGTCAATCGGCGCGTGCTGCGCGTGTGTGCTGATCCCGCCAACATGCCGTTCTCGAACCAGAAGGGCGAAGGGTTCGAAAACAAGATTGCGGATATCGTTGGCGATGCCTTGGGGATCGGGGTCGAATATACTTGGTTCCCGCAAGCGACGGGCTTCATCCGACGGACGCTGTTCGCGAAGGCTTGCGACGTGGTTATCGGGTATGCGCAGGGCGACGAACTCGTCCTCAACACGAACCACTACTATCGCTCGACCTACGCCATTCTCTATCGCAAGGGCAGTGCGCTTGACGGCGTCGACAGCCTCGCCGACCCCAAGCTGAAGGGCAAGCACATCGGTATCATCGCGGGAACCCCGCCCGGCGATATCATGGCGCGGCTCGGTCTGATGCCGACGGCCAAACCGTATCCCTTGACGGTCGATCGCCGCTACGAGTCTCCGGCAGAGCGCATGATCGAAGACATCCGGTCGGGTGCTGTCGATGCAGGCATTTTGTGGGGTCCGATCGCGGGTTACTTCTCGCAGAAGGGTGGCGAGGCGCTCGTCGTCAAGCCGCTGATCAAGGAATCGATCGGGCCGCGGATGGCCTACCGGATAACCATGGGCGTGCGCCAGGGCGACGACGTCTGGAAACGGCAGCTCAATCAGGTCATCGCGCAAAACCAGGGCAAGATCGACAAGGTGCTGCTGGAGTATGGTGTTCCGCTGCTCGATGAGCATCTCGATCAGGCGCTGGCGGT
>CAZDNY010000525.1:0-2712 GCA_964506885.1 uncultured Hyphomicrobiaceae bacterium
AACGGTATCCCCAAGCTGGTCGAGCGCTGTCTGGCAGCGACTGGCGAGGCGGGGCGTGCCGTGGATCTCGAGCATGCCATCACCCGCTTCAAGGCGTTCTACGCCGAGGAACCGGCGCTGCGGACACGGCCCTATCCGGGAGTGGTGGAGTCGCTGGCGGTACTCACCGATGCGGGGTGTCGTCTCGGCGTCCTTACCAACAAGGCCGAGGACCTGTCGCGCGC
The DNA here is from genome assembly GCA_964506885.1 of uncultured Hyphomicrobiaceae bacterium. GTDB lineage: Bacteria > Pseudomonadota > Alphaproteobacteria > Rhizobiales > Hyphomicrobiaceae > JAEUMD01. Next base: position 225 of record CAZDNY010000525.1, read on the forward strand.
AGCGCTTGCCGATTTGGGCCTTGCGCGTCATTTCGAGGTGGTGATCGGGGGCGACACGCTGGCCACCAAGAAGCCCGATCCCGAAGGCCTGTTTCTGGCGATGGGCAAGCTCGGCGGCTCCCGGTCGAACGCGCTCTATGTCGGTGACAGCGAGGTCGACGCTGAAACGGCGGCCAATGCGGATCTGCGCTTTGCGCTGTTTACCGGCGGTTATCGCAAGTCACCTGTCAGTGCGCTGAGACATTGGATCGCCTTCGACGACATGCGCGAGATGTTGAGACTCGCGGGGCTGCGCTAGTCCGCTTCAGTTACAGGCGCAACTGCGACCGGCCCTTCGCCTTTGCGTCGCGGTCGAAATGGCGCCACAGCTCGACATTGCAGGATATGCAACCCGCAACGACGCAGCCGCCTGCACGGACGATTCAAGCCGGCAACGGGAATTTTTTGCTGCCTCCGCGGGCGCGACACCCTAATAAGGGGGGCCAGTGCTGAAACCCCGCGAGGAAAGGCTGCGAGATGATCGACCTCTACTACTGGACAACGCCAAACGGTCACAAGATCACGATCTTCCTGGAGGAGGCAGGGCTCGATTATCAGATCAAGCCGATCGACATCAATGCCGGCGAGCAGTTTAAGCCGGACTTTCTCGCGATATCTCCCAACAACCGGATTCCTGCAATCGTTGACCATACACCCGCAGACGGTGGCGCGCCTGTTTCCGTTTTCGAGTCCGGCGCAATTCTTCAATATTTGGCGGAAAAGACGGGACAATTTCTCGCTGGCGACCTTCGCGGCAGGGTCGAAACCATGCAATGGCTTTTCTGGCAGATGGGCGGCCTGGGACCTATGGCCGGTCAGAACCACCACTTTCGCTTGTTCGCTCCAGAAAAGATTGAGTATGCAATCAAAAGATACGTCGAAGAAACGGGCCGACTCTATGACGTGATGGACAAGCGACTGGCCGACCGGGATTTTCTGGCTGGCGATTACTCCATTGCCGACATGGCCTGCTTTCCCTGGATCGTCCCATTCGAGCGTCAGGGCCAGAAATTGAGCGACTTTCCAAATCTTGAGAAATGGTTCGAACGGGTTCGTCTGCGCCCCGCTGTTGCACGCGCCTATAAAGTTGCCGAAACAATCAATGACACGCCTCAGGTCAAAGCACTCTCGCAAATTGTGCTTTCTCCGCCGCAGTAATCCTGATTCAGACGACGCAAGGATCAAAGACTTCTTGCGCAGCGGTACAAGCAATGGCTTTGCAGACACAGGCTTGGCCGTGTCGCACCGGGTAACCGGGCGAGGGGCGGGCTCGTCGAGGTGGGCTGCGACAGGCCCTGCCGAAGTCCTGAACCGGCTGCCACCTCGTTGGAAGCCGATGGCGCCCTCAGTAGGCGTCTAAACAGACCGTTAAGGTCCGTCGTTCGATTTTCATCAATTCCTCACCCCCTCGCGCACTGAGCTGAAACAGCTTGGGTGCTAAGACAATTCAAACGACAGAGGAGGTCGGGATGTATCTTGCAAAGTTTGGGATGATTTCCCTATCCGGCAAGGTTGCCAAGATTACCGCGTCGCACGACTTCTCGACCTATGCGCAGACTTATGCGTTCCTGCAGGCCGCGCACCAGTTGGGTCGCGATGCCTCAGCACGTTCTGCTGGTGATGCGTCGAGCAATGAAGAGACAAGTCCGCCCAAATAGGTTCAGGCTATGCGCGCGATTTATCTGATTGGAGGCGTTTCGAGCTTCCTGTTGTGGGACATGGCCCTCAATCATGGAGCATGGTTGCGTTGGCTCGCCGGAATTGCAGCCGGACTGACGGGCTGAACGCTCTGCCGCCAAAATCCCGAGATGGGGTCCGCCGTCCTCGACGCAAACTAACGAAGACGGCGGGATCAGGGATGACCGGGAACGCATCACAAGGAACCGATCTGAGACTGTCATCTTTGGGACGAGACGACCGGTTCATAGTGCTCAAAAGCGTTTAAAATTTTCCTATCACATCTCATCGACGAAGCGCTGCAAGGCCAGTCTCTCGGATAGGATTATTTGGCGGTGGTGAGGGTGCAGTCGATGCGGATATTGGCCGTCTCGCGTCATGGCGGACCGAATCTGGTCATGGCAATGCGGGTTGGAGGATGCGGGTCGCTGTTGTCACATGAATCCGCGCAGCATCTCCATCAATTGAGAATGTAGGCCCCTCAAAATGATCCACCAAATTGCATACGCACTGGCGGCGCCGATGAGGAACCATTTTACGCGAAGGCCCATGGTCATCTCCTGAAGTCCATTCGCACCGAACTGGAACCCGCAGTACCAGGCGCAATGGCACGCCTGAACGCAAAGTTCCCAGGGCAGCGAGATGACTCGCTCGATACCACAACGGTCTCAGTTGCAATAGGGGCGGGTACGGGATGGATTGAGGTCGAAATGAAAACAGCCGTTGGCACGACCTCCAGGCAGCTCGTGGTACTCATCAGTAGGTCGAATTT
>CAZDNY010000526.1:0-2695 GCA_964506885.1 uncultured Hyphomicrobiaceae bacterium
CAGCCAGTGCCTGCGCCTTGATGCGTTGGAAGACCACTTCGCGCTGGTCGGCATCGAGTTGCTTGGAGTCGGCGATTCCCACGGGCAGATTGTCCGGATCGAGCACGACCGCTGCCGCCACCACCGGTCCCGCCCAGGGACCGCGCCCCGCTTCGTCGATCCCCACGAGCGGCCCGCCGCCGAGCATCAGCTCCACGGTTTCAAGTTCGAAGGTCGGCATCAGGCGCGAATCACGGATCCTCATGAACGAAGGTTGCGACCCGCAAAGGCGCCTGTCAAAGCAGTCCGAGCTGTCCGCCGGGGAGAACCGGGCGCCGGAACAGGTCTGTCCTGAGCGCCAGGCGTTTTTCATCCAGTCCAAGCCGCCGTCGGGCAAGCCGGAACCGCTGGGCGATCTGCGCGGCATACGGCCCGCTGCCGGTCTGCCGGAGCCCGAACTGGCTGACATAGTCCTGTCCGCCATGCATCTGCTGCAGGATGTTGATGACCCGCTTGGCGCGGCCCGGCTCGTTTTCAGCGAGCCATTCCCGGAACAGGCTCTTGATCTCCAGCGGCAAGCGTAACAGGACGTATCCGGCTTCCCGCACGCCCGCCTCGCGGGCCGCCTCCAGCACGCGTTCGATCTCGTGATCGTTGAGGGCAGGCACGATCGGCGCCATCATCACCGCGGTTGGAACTCCGGCGTCCGACAATCCCTTCAGGGCCGCCAGCCGTCGCGGCGGGCTCGCAGCGCGCGGTTCCATCGCCCGTGCCAGCCGCCTGTCGAGTGTCGTCACCGACAGGGCGACCTTGACCAGTCCCTTGGCCGCCATGCGTTCCAGGATGTCGGCGTCCCGCATCACCAGCGCTGACTTGGTGACGATCGCAACCGGGTGCTGCGCCTTTTCCAGAACCTCGAGAATCTGCCTTGTGATCCGCATCTCGCGCTCGATCGGTTGATAGGGATCGGTGTTCGTACCGATCGCGATGGTGCGTGGAAGATAGCGCGGCTTGGCAAGCTCCCGCTCGAGCAGCTCGGCCGCGTTCGTCTTGGAGTAAAGCAGCGTTTCGAAATCGAGACCCGCCGAGTGCCCGAGGTAGCAATGGGTGGGGCGCGCATAGCAGTAGACGCACCCGTGCTCGCATCCGCGGTAGGCGTTGATCGACTGGTCGAACGAGATGTCCGGGCTGTCGTTGGTGGTAATGATGCTGCGCGCCGGTTCCGCCTGGACCTGCGTTTTGAAGGCCGGCAGGTCGCCGAGGCTTTCCCAGCCATCGTCGAAGGCCGCGCGCGACTGGCTCTCGTATCGCCCGCTCGCATTGGAAACAGCGCCGCGCCCGCGCCGCCGGTCCGCATCGACTTCTAAAGCCGGTGCGTCGACGGATTTCGTCGTTCCACCCCTTCCCCCGTAGATGGCGCGTTGACTGCCGCCCATGTCCGCCTCTTGGTTGTATCGATGGCCGGCGACAACCCGCCTGCCATGACCTGTACCTGCGCCCGTGCTCGGACTTTCCGTGACGCTAGGCCGTATCCTGATCGCCCCCCGCCACCAGCCTGCGCCTCGCGCTCCGTGTGGCGAGCCATTTCTCTTGCCCAGCCAGGCGCGAGGTCGCTAGAACAAAGATAGAACAATATGGCCTGATTGCACAAGTCGCAGGCAGTTGAAAAATCTGCATGCATGAGCGGTTGTTGCAGCCCGGCCGCCGTGCAACATGTCGGGAATGATCTCTGTCATTATTCCCACGCTCAATGCCGAACGCCGGCTCGCCGCCTGCCTCACCGCACTGGTGCCGGCGGCCGTCGAGGGCTTTGTGCGCGAGGTCATCATCGTCGACGGCGGCTCCAGCGATCGTACTGCCAAGATCGCCGATCAGGCCGGCGCCGAGATCTTGAAGACCGAACAGGGGCGCGGCGGCCAGCTGCGCACAGGCGCCCGGCATGCCCGCCAGCCCTGGTTGCTGTTCTTGCACGCCGACACTGTTCTGGGGACGGACTGGGATCTTGAAGCGGCTGCCTACATGGGACGCGTCGACAATGCGGAACTGCCGCTGGGCGCGGCCAGTTTTCGCTTTGCGCTCGATGATAGCGGTATCGCTCCCCGCGTGCTCGAAAGGCTCGTCGCCTTCCGCAGCTCCGTGCTCGCGCGGCCCTACGGCGATCAGGGCCTGCTCATTCCGCGCCGCCTTTATGACGAGATCGGTGGCTACCGCGACATGGCCCTGATGGAAGACCTCGACATTGTCCGCCGCCTGGGCCGGGCCCGCGTGACGGTGCTGCGCACGCCCGCTGTCACCTGTGCCGCGCGCTTTCGCGAGGAGGGATATGCCCGACGTGTCCTGCGCAATCAGCTCTGCCTGGCGCTGCATGCCGGTGGCGCATCACCCGACTACGTGGCACGCATCTATGCCGGCCCGCACGGGCGTTTGTCCTCGGCTCAGGGCCGGCCGGCGGCCGGCACGGACAAACGCATCACGACGATGTGAAACGCCGCCGGGCCCGTGCCTGACGTCTCGCAAATGGCATGAGACGCTGCCATATGTTTCGGGTGCGGGCTGATGCGCCAGCGGCGCGCGCCGGCCGGCCATGATCGTTTCGAGTGTCCCGTCTCGCGAAGTTCGCCTCCACTCCGCGGCAACTGCCCGAGCGAACTTCGCAGACATGAGGGACACGAGGCTTATGGAGTTACTCGCGGGATTCAGATTCAGAAGTTCGTTG
>CAZDNY010000527.1:0-2686 GCA_964506885.1 uncultured Hyphomicrobiaceae bacterium
AGATCAACCGCGACTTCTCCTCCGGCAGCACCTCGGCATGCACGTCCTCGATGCCGAGTTCCTTGGCCACGGTCCGTGCCGTCAGCGCACTGTCGCCCGTCGCCATGACAATGCGGATGCCGCGTGAGCGCAGTTCGGCAAGCGCGCGGGCAGCCTGATCCTTGATGGTATCGGCAATGATGAGAAGGCCGGCGAAGGCACCGTCGATGGCGACGACGAGGGCGGTCTTGGACGTGCCTGCGAGCGTGCGGATCTCGCGGTCGATCTCAGCCAGCGTGTCTTCGCCGAAGCGCGAGACATAGCCGAGCCGCCGCATCAGCGCGGGATTGCCGACGGCGACCTCTTTGCCCCCGATCCGCCCTTTGATGCCGAGCCCCGTCATGGCCTCGAAGTCCTCCGGCTGGACGGTCTCGACGCCTTCCGACTTGGCGCCGGCCAGAATCGCCTTGGCGATCGGGTGCTCGCTGCCGATCTCGAGGCTTGCCGCTGCCGCCAGCAGCTCCTTTCGCGACACACCCGCGGCTGGTCGCACGTCTCGAAGCCGCGGCTTGCCCTCTGTCAGCGTGCCGGTCTTGTCGAGCACGATCGTGTCGATGTCCGCCAGCGTCTCCAGCGCCGCCGCGTCCCGGATCAGAACGCCTTCGCGCGCGCCGCGTCCTGTCGCGACCATGATCGACATCGGTGTGGCGAGCCCGAGCGCGCAGGGGCAGGCGATGATCAGGACGGAGACAGCCGCGACGATCGCGTAGGCCAGTGCCGGCGTCGGACCCCAGATCAGCCATGCAATGAATGCGAGGATTGCAACGCCCACCACGGCCGGTACGAAATAGCGCGCGATCCGGTCGGCCACCGACTGGATCGGGGCGCGGCTGCGCTGGGCACTTGCAACCAGCTGCACGATCTTGGCGAGCGTCGTGTCCGCCCCGACCTTATCGGCACGCATAACGAAACTGCCGGACGTGTTCAGCGTCCCGCCCGTCACCGCATCCCCGCTCGTCTTCTCCACCGGCATCGCTTCGCCGGTCAGGAGTGTCTCGTCGACCGCCGAACGGCCCTCCATGATGACGCCATCGACCGGTATGGCCTCGCCAGGGCGCACGCGCAGCCGGTCGCCTTTGACGATCGCATCGAGCGCAACGTCGTCTTCGCTGCCATCCGCTGCAATCCTGCGCGCCGTCTTTGGCGCCAGATCCATCAAGGCGCGGATCGCGTCCCCGGTCTTGTCTCGCGCCTTCAGTTCGAGAATTTGCCCGACGAGGACCAGCACGATGATCACGGCGGCTGCCTCGAAATAGACACCGACCGTGCCATCGGGCCCGGTGTGCAATTCCGCCGGGAAAAGACCTGGCAGCAGCGTTGCCACGATCGAGTAGGCGAACGCTGCCACGACACCGATCGAGATCAGCGTCCACATGTTGGGCGAGCGGTTCCTGATCGAGGCTGCGCCCCGCTCCAGGAACGGCCAACCCGCGTAAAGCACCACAGGCGCCGCCAGAACCAGTTCGACGAACTGCGCCGCGCGCGCGCCAATCCAGTCCTTGACCGGCAGGCCCAGGTGTCCGCCCATGGCGATGACCACGAGTGGGATTGTCAGCGGCAGCGCGATCATCAAGCGCCGCGTGAAATCGACCAGCTCCGGATTGGGACCGGCGTCGGCTGGCGGCACACCCATTGGCTCCAACGCCATGCCGCAGATCGGACATGTGCCGGGATGATCCTGCACGATCTCGGGATCCATCGGGCAGGTCCACATTGTTCCGGCCGGTGCATCGGCCGCTTCCTTTTCAGCCGCCGCCTTCTTCAACTCTTCGTCGAGATAGCGCGCCGGCTCGGCAGCGAACTTCTCTTTGCAGCGCGGGTTGCAGAAATAATAGGTGGTGCCCGCGTGTTCGTAGGTGTGCTTGGCCGTGGCAATGGTGACGCTCATCCCGCAAACGGGATCGATCGCCTTGCCATCTCCGGATCGATCGGCACTCTTTGCCTTTCCGTGATCGTGGCTGTCCCCACAACAGCACGACGTGCCCGGCGCGCTCGAACCGGCGGCAACGTGTGTCGGTTTCGTCGGGAAGATGGGCGTGTCGGACGACATGGAACCTCCAATGCGAGGCTGGCGGGGCATCACGGCGCAGGAGTTTGCGCCGGCCCGTACCGTACCACTCGCAGTAGGCCTGTAATTGATTTTATATCGCCGCAGGCGCCTTCCATGTTCCCGCAGCTCAGGCGCGCGCCAGCGGTCGCGTTCACGTCTGCGTGCGTGTGAATGCCGGTGCATCCGGCCAGAACACCTGAGCGCGGGCGCTGATCTCCTCGGCGCCACCGGTCGTCAGCAGTTGCAGTCCGCCTGCCAGCGCGCAGTCTGCGTAATGAGGCCGGCGTTCCAGATAGTGTTCGAGGCTGTCGGCCACGACCTCGGGCTGCGAAAGGATACGCACCGACGGCCCGAGGTGCTTGGCGAACAGATGCTCGACCAGGGGGAAGTGCGTACAACCCAGGATGACGCGGTGAGGCTCTGCCCCGCCCGTCTGCGCCTTCAGCCGCTCGACGGCTTCCGCGACCAGCGCATCGAGTTCGGCTTCGGGGGCTTCGTCTTCGATCGCTCCGGCCAGGTTGGCGGCCACCTGCTGGAAGACCCGCATGCGCGGACAGCGCTTTCGGATCTCTTCTGGATAGACGCCTGAAGTCACCG
>CAZDNY010000528.1:0-2660 GCA_964506885.1 uncultured Hyphomicrobiaceae bacterium
GAGCGCCGCCTGAAGCTCGCTCGATGTGCGCGCCGCCTGCGCCTTTTCCAGCGCCTTGACGCTGTCCTGCATGACGAACGCGAGCCGCGTGTGCTGGAAGGCCGGCCACAGCAGCGTCTTCACCTCGATGGCCGGCTGCAGGAATTTGGGATCGACATCGTATCCGTCGCTCAGCGCTTCGTGGATATACAGTGCCGCATCGACGAAATGGTCGACCATCGCGAATTGCGTTTCGTTCAGCTTGAGTACGGAGAGCGGAAGCTGGAGGCGCTCCAGCTTCCGGAAGCTCTCGCGCAGCGCGCTTTCCGAATCGATCAGGAACTGCCCTGAAACGACGATGCTCTCGCCGGCCTCGATGTCACCGGTGACCTCCGTCCAGCGTCCCGAGGTGAGCCCGGTGGCCACAGCGCGCGGTTCGAACCGTCCTTCACCCAGCGAAGCCACGACATACCGGCCGCCGCCACTCATCAGGATCGCTTCCGACGGCACCGCCAGCCGCCGGTCCGTGGCCACCTCGAAGGCGACGTCCGCATAGGCACCCGGGCGCAGTTGTCCATCCGGGTTTTCCAGCACCAGCCGCACCGTGCCGGTGCGCGTCTTCGCATCGACGGTCGGGTAGACGTATTCCACCTTCGAAAGGATCTGCCGGCCGGGCAGGTTGGGAAAGGTGACGCGCACAGGCGTGCCGACGGAAATGAAACCCAGGTCCTTTTCCGGAACCGACACCATCAGCCAGACCTGGGTATAGTCCTGGATGCGGGTCAGCATGCTGCCGCGTTTGACATAACTGCCAGGCCGCAGGTCGATCATGGCGACGGTACCATCGCGATCGGCATAAAACGGCACGCTCTCCAGGGGCTGGCCTGCCCGGGCCAGTTCGTCGATCGCACGATCCTGCATGCCGAACGCGCGCAGTCGCGTCCGCACCGACGAAATACGCGCGCGGTCGCGGCCCTTGAGGGCGTCGAGATAGTCACGCTGCGAAACGGCGAACTCTGGCGCAAACAGCGTGAACAGCAGATCGCCCTGTTTCACCTGATCACCGACCGCCCGGATCTTCAGGTCCTCGATCCAGCCCTCCAGCCGCGCCGTCAGTTCTGTCTGCAGCCGTTCGTTGTCGGCCACGACGCCGTAGCTGCGTACGATGCGCCCGAAGCTGGAGTGCTCCACCTTGGCAAGCCGCACGCCCATCGTCTGCAGCGTTTCAGGCGCAATCGTGATGGCTGTCCGGCCCGGTGCATCGCCGGCCGACGCGTTGCCTGCACCTGCGCCAGTGTCGAGTTTGACGAGGTCCATGCCGCAGATCGGGCACGCGCCAAACTCGTTGGCGATGTAGTGGGGATGCATAGGACAGGTCCATTTCTGGCCTGCGTCTGGTGTCGACTGCTCTGCGGCCAGGGCGCCGCCGATAGCCAGGCCTGATGGCTCTGCAACAGGAAGCAGGATCGAAAGTCCCACCGCGCCGGCAAAGGCGGCGACCCGTCGGGCAAATGTCATGGTAAGGCTCCTGAGGATAAGCTGGGCGCCATGGCAGGCATGGCCGCACGCCCTGGTATTGGGGCGCGACTGCGGGCTTCCTCAGGAGGTCAAATTCTCAGATGTGAGTGGTAGGCGAGCGTGCGCGCCGCACCGGTCAAGCCCGCCGCACTCCGGTCGGGCGGCGCGGCAGGCCAATAGGCCCGCGGCGCTTTGGAAATCTGCTGGAAGCCTGCCTCGCCATCGCTCGAAACCAGCAGGGCAACGAGGTGCGGCGGGTCCAGAAGCGCGGCCGCCGGCACGAGCTTGGCAGCGACCAGATCCAGGCATGACTGCGCGCAGGCCCGCTTGCTGTTCTGCGTGTCGCTGAGGTCCGCATGCCCGTGGGCATGGCGCGCATGATCGCTATGCGCGTGATCGGCATGAACGTGCCCGGTAACAGGAGCAGCCGGACCCGTCATGTTGACGAAGGGCGCCGACAAAAGGCCACTCGCCACGCCCACCCACACCAGAGCGGCGCTGACAACTATGGCCAGAGCTTTGCGAAGCATCGTCATTAGCGCGAATGGGACCAGATCGCACCGCAGCGGTCAAGCAAGAAGCCGCAGCTCGCGATCGCATCCCGTTCGGTTAAAAAGTTGCGTTTTGAGCCAAGTTGCCCGGCTGCCGCGCCCTGTTCCGCAGCGCGGCCGACCGCCGGTCACGCGCTTGTGATGTGCCAACGCAGCCGTGGCTTGGCGTCACCGCGCCGCTGCGGTGCGCCGCCCCGGGAAGGTGCGCGGCCACGCGATCTCCTGGATGAACTTGCGGCGAATGGCGCGGGCGAAGTCCTCATAGCCTTCCGCCGTGATGACGAAAGCGCCTTGCCCACCCATCACATAGCGTTCGTACCACAGCGTCAGTGTGCGGGCATCGTCCTTGGACGGAAGCGGAAATTCCTCTTGTGTAGAGCCGGGCGCGCGGTTCCAGCGCTGGACCATGCGTTCCGGGCCGTCCTCCAGGATCGGCAGGCCGTTGATGATGACACCGTCGCTGACGAGTCGGTCGCGCTGCTGGCGCACATAGTCAAACGCCACCCGTGCAGAACGGTAAACCGACAGCACGTCGCTGCCGTCCACAATCTGCCAGCCCGGACGGGGAGCGGGCACGTATTTGACTTCAGGAATGGGCAGCTGTGGGGTATA
>CAZDNY010000529.1:0-2660 GCA_964506885.1 uncultured Hyphomicrobiaceae bacterium
GCGGCCTGGAAGCTCGCGATGCGGCGGGCGTCGGCTTCAGTTGCGCGGCGCAAGGTGATCTCAGTGTAGAGGTGATCGGTGCTTTGGCTGGCAGATTGGCGGGTGGGGTTGGCGTGGCGGCAATCGGGTTTGACGGAACAGAACATGGCGACTTCCTCCGAGTGTGCGTTTGGAGTTTGGTCGCGGTGAGGGGCGAGGAGGTTCAAGGGGTGGTGTTCGGCGCGGTGGATGGCGGCGCGGCGGTGTGGCTGGTCTGCCCCGACAGATTGAAAAGGCTTGGTTTTGTTGTCCCTCGGCTGCGCCGGGAAGACGGGGGTGGGTGAGGCGGTGGGCAGGCCTCGCGAGCGGTGTAGGGTGCAAGTGGCGAAGCCACATTGCACCGCCGCGGGGCGGAGATGTGCGCAGCGGTGTGTTACGGCGCTGAAGGAGCGCCTAACACACCCTACTTGCTCTCTTCGGTACGAGGCTTAAACGCTGCATTGTCGAGCTTAAGTTTTTCTGCAGCTCGGAATCCCGGATACGCCTGCCACAAGGCCAATTGAAGTTCGCCTATGTGAAACCGCACTCTCTCGGCCTCCCAAAGCTTGAATGAAGTGAAATTCTCCATGTGCGGAGGTTTGCAGAATGTGTCAGAGTCAAGCTCGTTATTCAGTCTGGACACCGATTTGACGAAGCCCATGTACTGAAGGGCCAATTCGATCGGGAGCTTTCCCAAATTCTGCTTATGCGAGTCGAACATCGCAAGAGGCGCGAGTTTCATTTCACGAAGGGGCTTTACCGCCCAACACATATCGGGAAGCCTAGAGGTTGCTTCTCCAACGGACAGCGTCTCGCGGTCCTTCTCAAATTCGTAAAGCTTCTTTTCGATTCGTCGAATGGCGTCTGATGTGTTGACGACCTCTAAATAGAGGCTTAGGGCCATGGACTTGGCCTCGGTAGCTGCCTCCAGCTCCTTTATTTGTCGGTCTTTGTAACCTGTGTAAAGGAGCGCCATGCACACGCCGGCGAAGCCAATGATGGCGGATACCAAAGTCTGATGGTCACGGAGCCAAGCGTTGGTCTTCATGCTGAGGAAGTAGTTGCTGTGATCAGCGATTCAAGTGGCTGCTGGACCAAGGCTGTGGAAAGGCTGGGAGTTTCTGCCCCCCATCACTCATCCATCTTGAGGGCGTTGATGAAGGCTTCCTGGGGGATTTCGACTTTGCCGAACTGGCGCATCTTCTTCTTGCCGGCCTTCTGCTTCTCGAGCAGCTTCCTCTTACGCGTGATGTCGCCGCCGTAGCACTTGGCCAGCACGTCCTTGCGCAATGCGCGGATCGTCTCGCGCGCGATGATGCGGCCGCCGATCGCCGCCTGCACGGGAATGACGAACATGTGCTGCGGGATGAGGTCTTTGAGCTTCTCGCACATGACGCGGCCGCGCGCCTCGGCTCTCGTGCGATGCACGATGATGGAGAGCGCGTCGACCGGTTCGGCGTTGACAAGGATCGACAGCTTGACGAGGTCTTCAGGCTCGTAGCCGAGGATCTGGTAGTCGAACGAGGCGTAGCCGCGGCTGATGGACTTCAGGCGGTCGTAGAAATCGAACACCACTTCGTTCAGCGGCAGCTCGTAGACCAGCATGGCGCGGGAGCCGGCGTAGGTGAGGTTCTTCTGGCGGCCGCGGCGATCCTGGCAGAGTTTCAGCACGGACCCCAGGTACTCGTCGGGCACCATGATCGTCGCGGTGATCCACGGCTCCTCGATGCGGTCGATGCGGGTCGGGTCCGGCATGTCGGCCGGGTTGTGCATCTCGATCATTTTGCCGTCGTTCAGGTAGACATGATAGACGACCGACGGCGCGGTGGTGATGAGGTCGAGGTTGAACTCGCGGGCCAAGCGCTCGGTGATGATCTCCAGGTGCAAGAGGCCCAAGAAGCCGCAGCGGAAGCCGAAGCCGAGCGCGGCGGAGCTCTCGGTCTCGTAGGAGAAGCTGGCGTCGTTCAGGCGCAGCCTGCCCATCGCCTCGCGGAGTTCCTCGAAGTCGGCGGCGTCGACGGGGAAGAGGCCGCAGAAGACGACGGGCTGGGCCGGCTTGAAGCCCGGCAGCGGCTCGGCGCACGGTTTCCTGTCGTCGGTGACGGTGTCGCCGACGCGGGTGTCGGCCACCTCCTTGATGGCGGCGGTGAAGAAGCCGATCTCGCCGGGACCAAGCTCGTCGAGCATCTGCTGCTTGGGGCGGAACACGCCGACACGCTCGACCGGGTGGACGGCGCCGGTCGACATCAGCTTGATCTTCTGGCCCTTCCTCAAGGTGCCGTCGATGATGCGCACGAGCACGATGACGCCGAGATAGGCGTCGTACCAGCTGTCGACGAGCATCGCCTTCAACGGCGCTGAGCGGTCGCCCTTGGGCGGGGGAAGGCGCTTGACGATGGCTTCGAGGACGGCGGCGACGTTGAGGCCGGTCTTGGCGGAGACGGGCACGGCCTCGGAGGCGTCGATGCCGATGACGTCCTCGATCTGTTCCTTGACGCGGTCGACGTCGGCGGCCGGCAGGTCGACCTTGTTGAGGACGGGCAGGATTTCGAGGTCGTTGTCGAGCGCGGTGTAGACGTTGGCGAGCGTCTGCGCCTCGACGCCCTGGGAGGCATCGACCACCAGGATGGCGCCCTCGCAGG
>CAZDNY010000530.1:0-2658 GCA_964506885.1 uncultured Hyphomicrobiaceae bacterium
GGTGGATATCGTGCTGGCCGGTGGCAGCGGTGACGCTGCAACAGCGCGGGTGCTGGGGCTCGATGAGGATCTGAGGCTCTTGGTAAAGGTGGCCGATGGCGACGTGCGCGCGCTGGATGTCGCGGCTCTGCTCGAACAGCCAGCGTCTGTGCGGGGATCGGGCAGGCCATGACAGGGGCTGCATCGAAGCTGTTGAGGACCATTCGCTTCGACCAGAGCGACACGGCGGTTTTCGAGCGGGCTGCGGAGGAAGGCGAGTGGGCGGTGTCGGGTGCCTTCGCCTTTGCCAACGACGACCCCGCCTTGTTCAAGGGCAAGACCAAACAGGCGTTTGCCAACGGTTTCCTCGGAGTGTCGAGCTTCGGACGTTCTACGTTTGCAGTTGTGGCGGCGGCAACCGCACAAGATCGCGATGAACTCGTCTTCCGGCTGGCGAGGCACTTCGTTGCCGACTATGGTGCGCCGGACCTCGAGGCGGCGTTGCCTGCGGCGGAAGAAGAAGTCGCCTTTGCGGAAGGGCTTGCAGCAGGACAGGCGATCAACACGGTGTTAACGGTGCGCCGCTTCGTCGACGCCAGCGGCGCGATCAAGGAAGAGTTCCGCACCATCCGCCCGCCCACCGGCGAGCCGATGCATGCGCGCATCTGGACGGTGGAGAGTGATGACACGTGAGTTCTGGAAATCGGCGGGTATGCATCTTCTCGAGGTCGGGCCCGACGGCTGGCTCAAGGTCACGCCGGACTTCATTCGTGCCTATCTGACACGGCCGGAGATCCATCCCGTCGAGGAGTCGTGTTCGCGCGAGATCGCTCTGCACGAGGCCTTGCTGGAATCGCCTGGAATGCCGGTTTCAGAAGCGGATATCGCGGCACTCCGAGATGCCGATGCTGCGGACAACTACCGCATTCTCCTGGCGTTCCGCGATGAGCTCATCGCCGCGGGAACGATCGAGGGTGCGTATCTGCGCCTGGTGCGCCAGACCGGCAAGGCGTTGCCGCCGGTGTTCCTCGACCAGCTCGTGCATCTCATCGTGCGCAATATGCTCAAGGATGTCAGCGATCCGATGCGGCTGAGGGCGGGGGAGCTGTTCTTCCGCGAGCAAAAGGTCTCGACCGACGATGGCCGGCTGCTGCTGGCGGACGAAGAGATCGTGGATATGCACGCGCAAGGACTGCGCCAGACGGGACTTGGCCAGCTGCTGGCGGAAACGGGCACGCCGCAGAAGCAGGTCACGCTCGATGTGCTTAACGAGGACAACTGCGGCATCTACTGGGCGCGGTCGGACAGGTTCGACACCGTTATCGACTTCAGGTTCGAGCAGCCGGCGCTCGACGCATTCGCGCGCGTCGTCGAGGCGTGGCTTTTCCACATGATGCGTATCGAGGTGCGGGTCGAGCCACGGCCCAGGCTCGATGACGAGGACTGGCGATGGCATATCGGTCTCGATCCGCAATCCAACATGATCCTCAACGCGCTCTATGAAGGCGAGGCTCCTCCGGCGGGGGGGATGGAGCGGATCATCGCGCTTTTTCGCATGCGCATTGCCGACGACCGGCTCGTGATCGACCGCGTCAAGGGACGGCCGATCTACCTGGCGCTGGCCATGGACGAGGCCAACCGCTGCCGGATGAAGCCGCAGAACCTGCTCGCCAATCTGCCGCTGGCTGCAGAGAGTTGAGGTACACGCCAGTTCATGCGGCAACGTCCGTTGGGCACGCTGTCCCGCTCATGGCCTGATCAACTCAGGAAGTCGTCGGGTGTGCGCGACTTGCCATTCTTCTTGGCCGCGGCTTCGTCGGCGAGATAGTCGTCGGTGGTGACGACGCGCGGGCGCTCGCCTCCCTTGAAGGGATCGTTTGAGAGATTGGCCATCGCATTGACGCGGCAATCATCGCACATCTGGATGATGCGGAGCTGCTTCTCATCGGGGAACATCGAATGCGACCTCAGGCGCTCGGTGACGCGTTCGATCATGGCGCGGGCGCCAAAGGGCTTGCCGCACGAAACGCAGTGGAAGGGTTCCTCGCCGTGCAGGACCTCGCGGGACAGCGCGGCGTTCGTGAAATTGTAGCGCGGCTCCAGCGTGATGACCTTTTCCGGGCAGGTGGTGCGGCAGACACCGCACTGCACGCAGATCGATTCGGTAATGGAAACTTCCGGGCGTTCGGCGTTGTCGCCCAAGGCTCCGGTCGGGCATGCGCCGACGCAGGACAGGCACAGCGTGCAGCCGTCGGTGTTGATCTTGATGCGGCCGTAAGGGGCGCCTTCGGGCAGCGCGATGATCTGCTGCGGCGCGGGAGCGGTTTCGTTCAGTTTGGTCAGCGCGAGGCGCGCAAGATCACGCTTGGTGCCGGCCAGCGCATAGCGGTGGGCACGCATCGCCGGCACCTCGGGCAGGTCATAGAGAGCGTCTTCGATGACAAAGGGATCGCGCTCGGCGAGAATACGCAGGCGCGGGCCGCCATAGCTCAATGACTTGAGGACATGTGCGGCCAGATCGGCCTGCATTTCCAGGGCTGCGAGTTCGGCCGGCCTGTCGGGGGGCGGCAGAAGCACGACCTGCTCGGCGCCCAGTGCCAGAAGGCTCAACAACGTGTCATGGCCGAGCTGCAGCACGGAATTGAGCGTGAAGGGGATGACGTTTGCCGGCAGCCCGCG
>CAZDNY010000531.1:0-2652 GCA_964506885.1 uncultured Hyphomicrobiaceae bacterium
GAGGGCCGGAGTTTTCCCGTCGACGTGCGCTACCTCGGCCGTGACCCGGCACGACGCATCGAAGACGAGATGACCGGCGCGATTGTCCGCGCATTGGCAGCCGAGCCCGGCTCCATCCTCGCGTTTCTCCCTGGGCAGGGCGAAATCCGCCGCGTGGCGGACCGGCTCGCCGAACGCATCTCCGATCCCGACGTCCTGATCGCCCCCCTCTATGGCGCGATGGACGCTGCCGAACAGGACCGCGCCATCGCCCCGGCGCCGCCCGGTCGGCGCAAGATCGTTCTGGCCACTTCCATTGCCGAGACATCGCTGACAATCGAAGGCGTGCGCGTCGTCATCGACAGCGGTCTGGCACGTGTGCCCCGCTTCGAGCCCGACATCGGGGTCACCCGCCTGGAAACCGTGCGCGCGTCCCGCGCTGCAGTCGAGCAGCGCAGCGGCCGCGCCGGACGCACCGAGCCCGGCGCCTGCTACCGGCTTTGGGACGCACCCCAGACCCAGGCCCTGCTGGCGTTTGCCACACCCGAGATCCAGTCGGCCGACTTGGCTGGCCTCGTGCTCGATTGCGCCGCCTGGGGCGTAACAGACACCCTGCAACTAAGCTGGCTCGATCCTCCGCCCAAGGCGGCTCTGGCGGCGGCCCGAGGGGAACTTGTTGCGCTGGGCGCGATCGGCCGGGACGGGCGCATCCTGGAACACGGACGTCATCTGCGCGCCTTGCCGCTGCCGCCGCGCCTCGCCGCCATGCTGATGGCCGCCGCAGCGCAAGGTGAGGACGCGGTCCGCGACGCGGCCGAAATTGCAGCGCTCCTCGTCGAGCGCGGTCTGGGCGGCAACGACACCGACATCACCCGGCGGCTGGAAGCATTCCGCCGTGACCGCTCCCGCCGCGCCGCCGACATGCGCCGTCTGGCGCAAGGCTGGGCGCGGCTCGTATCCGCCAAGCGCAATGCCGGCGAGTCTGCTGCGGCCGGCCGCCCGGCCGACACGCCCCATGCGCCCGCACCCGAAGTCGCCTGCCTCGCCGCCGCCTACCCCGAGCGCATCGCCAAGTCGCGTGGGGGCCCCGGCCAATTCCTGCTTGCCAACGGACGCGCCGCCGCCCTCGACCCGACCGACGCCCTGGCCCGTGCGCCGTTCCTCGTCATTGCCGAGATGCAGGGTGCGGCCGCCGCCACGCGCATCCTGCTCGCCGCCGCCGCCAGCGAGCGCGACATCCTCGGCGTCGCGCAAGATCGCGTTGTCGAGCGCGATGAGTGCACCTTCGATGATGCGTCCGGGGCCGTTCGCGCCCGCCGCGTGCGCCGCCTCGACGCCATTGTCCTGTCGGCGGAGCCCCGTCCCCTTCACCCTGACGACGATGTCGCCGTCGCACTGGCCGAAGGCGTGGCGCGCCGCGGTATCGACCGTCTGCCCTGGTCGAAATCGCAGCGCCAGTTGCGCGACCGCGTCGCATTCCTGCGCGCCGGCGACGAAGTCTCCTGGCCGGACCTGTCCGATAAAGCCCTGTCGGCCACGGCAGGCACCTGGCTGGCGCCCTTTCTCGCCGGCAAGACGCGTGCCTCCGAAATCACCGCAGCCGATCTGGGCGATGCCGTCGATGCGCTGCTGCCCTACGATCTGAAGCGCCGCCTCGATGCCGAAGCGCCCACCCATTTCGAGGCACCGACCGGCAACCGCCACCCCATCGACTACGAGGGCGCGGGCGCGCCGCGGCTCGCCATCCGGGTGCAGGAGCTGTTCGGACTGAGATCACACCCGGCAATTGCCGCCGGACGACTGCCACTGACACTGGAATTGCTCTCGCCCGCCCACCGCCCGATCCAGGTCACGCGCGACCTGCCCGGCTTCTGGGCCGGCTCCTGGGCCGACGTGCGCGCCGACATGCGCGGTCGCTATCCCAAGCACGTCTGGCCCGACGATCCGGCCACCGCTGCACCGACCGCCCGCGCCAAACCGCGCGGCACATGACGCCCCGGAAAAGCATGCTATCAAGGCGCTGGCCTGTCCGCACGCCCCGCCCCTCGTTGGCAGCGTCTCATTCGCCAACCCACGCATCCGCATTTCAAGGAGCGCCGATGTCGACTGCATCCTCGTCCCCGCAATTTGACTGGGAGGACCCCTTCCAGCTTGCCGGCCAGTTGAGCGACGAGGAGCGCATGGTCGAGGAGACCGCGCGCCGCTATTGCCAGGATCGTCTGGCCCCGCGCGTCCGCGATGCTTTCCGCCACGAGACGACCGACCCTGCAATCTTCCGCGAGATGGGGGAACTCGGGCTGCTGGGAGCCACCATCCCCGAGGCCTATGGCGGGGCCGGTCTCAACTACGTCTCTTATGGCCTGATCGCGCGCGAGGTTGAGCGTGTCGATTCCGGTTATCGCTCGATGATGAGCGTGCAGTCGTCCCTGGTCATGCTGCCGATCTTCACGTTCGGGTCCGAGGCGCAAAAGCTCAAGTATCTGCCGGGGCTGGCGAGCGGCGAGCTGATCGGCTGTTTCGGACTGACCGAGCCCGACCACGGTTCCGATCCCGGTTCCATGGCCACGCGCGCCAAGGCGGTCGATGGCGGCTGGCGTCTCAACGGGACCAAGACGTGGATATCGAACGCGCCGATCGCCGACGTCTTCGTCGTCTGGGCCAAGACCGACGACG
>CAZDNY010000532.1:0-2646 GCA_964506885.1 uncultured Hyphomicrobiaceae bacterium
GAACGTGTAGACGTCGTCGCCCGGATAGCAGGCGCGCACCGCGTCCGTGAACCCCAACGCGGCCAGTGCGCGAAACGCCGTGCGGCTCTCCGGCTGGTAGAGCGCGTCGTCAACCCACGCGTCAGGATTCTTGGCGTCCTTCGGCTCGGGAATGACGTTGTAGTCGCCTGCCAGCACCAGCGGCATTTCCAGCGCCAGGCGCTCGCGCGCATGCGATTCGAGCCGTTCCATCCACGCGAGCTTGTAGGCGAACTTCTCCGTGCCGATCGGGTTGCCGTTGGGCAGGTAGATCGAGGCGACCGTGACGACGCCATTGTCGCCGGCGATGTCGGCCTCGATGTAGCGCGCCTGCTCATCCGCTTCGTCACCGGGCAGCCGCGTGCGCACCTCGTCGATGCCGCGCTTCGACAGGATTGCAACGCCGTTGAAGCCCTTCTGTCCGTGCGTGGCGACCGTGTATCCGATGTCCTCGAACGCAGCTCTGGGAAAGCCCTCGTCGACGCTCTTGATCTCTTGGAAGCACACCACGTCGGGCGAGGCCGATTGCAACCATGTCAGCGCCGTTTCCAACCGCGCCTTGACGCCGTTGATGTTCCAGGTGGCGATTTTCATGTTGCCCGACTGCCGACTACCAATTGCCGACTGCCCCTCTCATATCGAAAAGCTCGTCCCGCAGCCGCAAGAGGCCGTCGCATTCGGGTTCTTGATCTGGAACGACGCGCCCATCAGGTCGTCGACGAAATCGATTTCCGAACCGGACAGGAACTGCAGCGAAACCGGGTCGATCACGACCGTCGCGCCCGAACGCTCCAAGACGAGGTCGTCGTCAGCCCCGCTCTCGACCAGATCGAACTTGTACTGGAAGCCCGAGCAGCCGCCGCCTTCGACGGAAATGCGCAGGATCTTCGCCTTCGGCTCGTCGGCGACGATCTCGTTGATGCGCTTGGCAGCGCTTTCGCTCAGCGCGACGGGAAGCGTGTCGGTGGTCATGGGCTTGCGGCTCTCCTCAAGACCCGGGCCGGTGCCCGCGGCGTCGTTCCGCCGCGCACCGGTTGCCGGTCTTCATGAATCGTGTCTAGGAACATAAGGTGGGGCGGGGCGAAGTCAAACCCGCGCGGCCCCATGAAAATCCCGCATTTTTTGTGCAGGAATTGGCGATTGCCACGCTCATGAACGCAACGACCGACATCAGTCCGGAGCCTGCGACGCACAAGGACGACCGGGAAGACCTGCGCTATGGCGAGGGGCTCCGTCCGGGCGCGCGTGCGCCGGCCTCTTATGCCGCCAGCGCGGTTCCCAGTCGTGGCCGCCAGCATCCCGAGCCGGAATGCACCACCCGCAGCCCCTTCCAGCGTGACCGTGACCGCGTCCTGCATTCGACGCCGTTCCGCCGTCTGACCCACAAGACGCAGGTCTTCATCTATCACGAGGGCGACCACTACCGCACGCGCCTGACGCACTCGCTGGAGGTCGCGCAGATCGCCCGCACCATTGCCCGCCAGTTACGCCTCGACGAGGATCTGGCCGAGGTGCTGGCGCTGGCCCACGACCTTGGCCATTCGCCGTTCGGTCACGCTGGTGAGCGCGCACTCGACCGCGCCATGCGCGATTACGGTGGCTTCGATCACAACGCCCAGAGCCTCAGGATCGTCACCCGCCTGGAGCGCAAGTATCTGGGCTTCGACGGCCTCAACCTCACCTGGGAAACGCTCGAAGGCCTCGCCAAGCACAACGGTCCCGTCACCGATCAAGCCTCCGCCGTCGCCAAGGTGCTGGCGCAGCTCGCCCCGTGGCGCGACATCGGCAGCGGCGGCTGGGCGTCGGCGGAAGCGCAGGTGGCTGCCTTCTCCGACGACATCGCCTACGTCAACCACGACATTGACGATGCGCTCCGCGCAGGCCTGTTGTCGCTTGCAGATCTCGCCGAGATGCCGCTCGTCGGCCCCGTCGTCGCCGATCTGGTGCGCGAACGCGATCCCGAGGATCCCCGGCTGATCTACGAAGCGACGCGGCGCACCATCACCTTGATGATCGCCGATATCGTCGCTGAGGCGCGCCGCAACCTCGCAGCGCTGGCCCCCGCCACCGCCGACGACATTCGCAACGCAACGCGCCCCGTCGTGGTGTTCTCGCAGCCCATGATCGACAGCATCAAGGCGCTCAAGCAGGTCATGTTCGAGCGCGTCTACCGCCACGAGCGCGTCATGGCCGTGATGCGCGCGGCCGAGGGCGTGGTGATCGATCTGTTCGCCCATTGTCTGCGTGAGCCGGCCGCCATGCCGCCGAACTGGCAAGCCGCCGCGTCCGGGCTGCCCGAGCGCCGCCGCGCCCGGGTCGTGGCCGACTACGTCGCCGGTATGACCGACCGCTATGCCCTGGCCGAGCACCGCCGCCTGTTTGACCTCACGCCGGAATTGAGATAGGCGCACCACGTTCCTTCCCGACCGCGAATACCCGCGAATTTGCGGGGTGCGACGGGCCTCCCGCCCGCAGCGGAATGAGCGGGATCAACCGATTTTGAGGATGTCGTCCATGACCGCCTTCGAGCACGTCGAGTCCCTCGTCATGAAAGCGCTCGACGCCATGAAAGCCGAGGGCACCCTGCCGGCCGATTTGCAGGTGCCCGCGCTCGAGGTTGAGTTCCCG
>CAZDNY010000533.1:0-2627 GCA_964506885.1 uncultured Hyphomicrobiaceae bacterium
CGGCTGATTGCAGCGGGCTGCGACCTGATCGTAGTGGATACCGCGCACGGGCACGCGCGGCGCGTGCTGGAGGCTGTCTCGCGCATCAAGAAGCTGTCCAATTCGGTGCAGGTGGTGGCGGGCAACGTGGCGACCGCGGAGGCCACAGAGGCGTTGATCGATGCCGGTGCGGACTGCGTGAAGGTGGGGATCGGGCCAGGCTCGATCTGCACCACGCGGATCGTGGCGGGCGTCGGCGTGCCGCAGCTCACTGCGATCTCGAACTGCTCGGAAGCGGCCCACAAGCGGGGCGTTCCGATCATCGCGGATGGCGGCATCAAGTTTTCCGGCGACATTGCCAAGGCGATCGCGGCCGGTGCGGACGTCGTTATGGTCGGCTCACTGCTCGCGGGCACCGACGAGGCGCCGGGCGAGACCTATCTGTACCAGGGCCGGACCTACAAGTCGTACCGCGGCATGGGCTCGGTCGGCGCGATGGCGCGCGGCTCGGCGGATCGCTACTTCCAGGCCGAGGTGCGCGACACGCTGAAACTCGTGCCCGAAGGCATCGAGGGGCAGGTGCCCTACAAGGGGCCGGTCGACGGTGTGCTGCATCAGCTGGTCGGCGGTCTGCGTGCCGGCATGGGATACTGCGGTGCGCCGACGATTGCCGAATTGCAGGCCAAAGCGCGGTTCGTGAGGATCTCGCCGGCGGCCATGCGCGAAAGCCATGCGCACGGTGTTACGATCACGCGGGAGAGCCCGAATTATCCGGGCGGTGCGTGATGCCGCTGAAGGCGCTCATCGGCGCCGTGCTTGTGCAGGTTGCGCTGACGTTCGTGCTGCTGTTCTGGCTGGGCATTGCGCGGGCGCGCTCGGCACGGCGAGGCGAGGTCAAGGTCGCCGATGTTGCGTTGAGCTCCGAGCCCTGGCCGGACCGGCTCAAGCAGATCGCAAATTCCTATCGCAACCAGCTCGAGGTGCCGGTGCTGTTTTATGTCGGCGCGCTGACGGCGATCGTGCTGGGCGTTGTCGATACGGTGGTGGCAGGACTCGCCTGGGTCTTCGTCGGGCTGCGGCTGGTGCATGCCTACATCCATGTGACCCACAATAAGGTGCTTCGGCGCTTCCAGGTTTTCGTGGCGAGCGTTGTCGTGCTCGCCGTGCTTTGGGGCTACGTCGGGAGCCGTGTGCTCCTCGCAGGAGGCGCGTGAGATGCGGGCCGGAGCGCGGCTGGCTGCGGCCATGGACGTCATTGCCGCAATGGAGCGCGAGCATCGGCCGGCGTCAGTGGCGCTGGCGGACTGGGGGCGCGCGCACCGCTTTGCGGGGTCTGGCGACCGGGCGGCGATCGGCACGCTGGTGTTTGACGTGCTGCGTCGGCGGAAGTCGTATGCGGCGCAAATGGGCAGCGATACACCGCGCGCACTGGTTCTCGCAGCCGCGTCGCGTGCTTTTGTCATGAGCGTCGAAGAGATCGCGGCGGCGACGGCGGAGGGCGAGGCCCATGCGCCCGGGCCCTTGAACGATGATGAGCGGCTGGGACTGGGCCGCGAACTCGGCGGTGATGTGGCCGTCGACGTGCGCGCAGACGTGCCGGAGTGGCTGGTGCCTTCGCTGGAGCGTGCCTTCGGCGACAGGCTGGTCGGCGAGGGGGAGGCGCTGGCCGCGCGGGCGCCCATCGACCTCAGGGTCAATACGCTGAAGGCCGATCGTGACAAGGTGCTGAAAGCCTTGTCGCGCTTTGCTGCCCAGCCGACGCCGTTATCGCCGGTTGGTGTGCGCATTGCCGCGCCATCGGGTGCCGCTCGGGCGCCCAACGTCGAGGCGGACGCGGCCCACGGCAAAGGCTGGTTCGAGGTGCAGGACGAAGGCAGCCAGATCGCAGCGGCTCTCGCCGGCGTGCGCGTTCGCCAACAAGTGCTGGATCTTTGCGCCGGGGCCGGCGGCAAGACACTGGCGCTGGCAGCCGCGATGGGCAACACCGGGCAGATCTATGCCTACGACAGCGCGCGCCAGCAGCTGCGGCCGATGTTCGAACGGCTGAAGCGGGCAGGTGTGCGCAACGTCCAGGTTATGGACGGCGGCGACCGGGATGCACTGGAGGCGCTGGGGGCACGCTTCGATGTCGTTTTCGTCGATGCGCCCTGCACCGGTTCGGGTACGTGGCGGCGGCGGCCGGATTCGAAATGGCGACTGAAGGCGGAAGCTCTGGCGCAGCGGCTGGCGGACCAGGATGCGGTGCTTGCCGACGGTGCGCGGATGGTCAAGCCCGGCGGGCGGCTCGTCTATGTCACCTGCTCGATCCTGCCGGAAGAGAATATCGACCGGGTCTCGGCCTTCCTTGCAGCGCGTGGGGATTTCGCACTCGCCCCGATCTCAGAGGTGTGGACGGCGACGCTGGGTGGCGCGGCACCAGCCTCGGCGGACGGACGGACGGATACGCTGCAGTTGACGCCCGCCATGCACGGAACGGACGGCTTCTTCATTGCCGTCATGCGCCGTGCGGACGGGCAATGAAGCGCGTCAGAGACATCTGCCTGGCGTCATGGCCGTGCAGCGAGGGACGGGTATGCGCGCGTTCTCCTCGTCTGTGGTGCGTGTGCGGGATATCATGTGTCGGTGGCGGGGCAGCTCAGTTTGCACGG
>CAZDNY010000534.1:0-2625 GCA_964506885.1 uncultured Hyphomicrobiaceae bacterium
TGCGCAGCGTCGGCACCTTGAACTTGAAGCGGTCGGCGTCGTTGCCGGTGACGGCGGAGCGGCCCTCGGCCGGGCTCGCGGCCTTGTAGGGCTCGACGACACCCATCTTCTGGAACGACGCGCCACCGACGGCGGGGCCGTTATGACAGGCGACGCAGCCTGCATCCTTGAACAGGTTGTAGCCTTCCAGCTCATCGGCCGTGAGCGCATCGGTCTTGCCGAGCAGCCACTGGTCGAAGCGCGAATTGGGCGTGACCAGCGTCTTTTCAAATTCGGCGATGGCGGTCGTCACCTGATCGATGTCGATCTTGTCCTTGCCGAAGACCTGCTTGAACTCGCGCACATAGGCCGGGATCGATTCTAGCACGTCGATTGCAAGCGTATGCGAGAACGCCATCTCACCGGGATTGGCGATCGGACCACCAGCCTGGGCCTTCAGGTCGGCGGCGCGGCCATCCCAGAACTGCGCCACGTTGAGACTGGAGTTGAGAACGGTGGGCGCGTTGATCGGGCCGCGCTGCCACTTGTCGCCGATCGAGGTCGGGATGTTGTCGGAGCCACCCATCGACAGGTTGTGGCAGGAGTTGCACGAGATGAAGCCCGACTTGGAGAGGCGTGGATCGAAGTAGAGCTTCTTGCCGAGTTCCACCATGCCGAGGTTCACGCTCTCGGGCGGCTTGATCGGCTCGATCGGTTCTTGCGCGTTGGCGCCGATGCTGGAAAACGCCACGGAGCCCGCGAGGGCCAGCATGGCAAGCGTCTTGGTCGTCATGAAAACGGCTCCTTTGAAGCCGACGGCCGCAATTGCGGTTGGGACTGCCGACCTGGAGCGACCCCACGCCGATGACGCCTCCCAGGGCGACGGACTTTCGACCGTCGTGGTACTGAGCGTATCGGTGCCAGCCATCGGCTCATTGCGGAAGATCAACAAGCACGCGTGGCAGGTCAAACCGCCGCAGCCTTTTTCTGATCAGTATTTCTGCGTGCCCCGATCAGAAAGCCTGCGGTGGCCGCCGTTCTCCTCACAGCGCGGCCGAGTGCCGGGGCATTTGCCAGCCGGGTGAGGTGCGCGTCGCAGTGGAGCCTTTCAAAATAAAATCAACGCGCCTCAGGCCGACCTGCGCGCACGCGCTGCTTCGCCATCCAACACCCGCCAGATCTCCACCATGGCGCGGGTATCCAAGGCACAGTAGGCGAGCAGGTCGGCGGCAATGCCTGTGGCCTCGTCGTCGCTCACCGTGCCCGTTACAACGTCGTTCCAGCGCGCCGTCGCCGTCGCGCCTTCCTGAATGTCGAGCGCCTGATACGACAGCGCCGGCACCAGCACGGGCAGGACCGCCTTGATCGAGGTGCGGCCGCGGAAGCCCGGATCGACATAAGCCTGCTTGGAGAAGACATCCTGCAGGTCGACGATGCGGGCGTTGATGTCCTCGAGAAAACCGGCCGCATCAGGATTGCGCATGGCAAGCTTCGCGTTGACGCCCTTCTCGAAACTGTCGTTCCACGTGATGACCGACCCGCTTGCCGGCATGGCACCGCGTAGCGCTGCAATAATTGCCGGGTCGGGGCACGTCGCATCGAGGTGGAGGAATTCGAAGTGCTGCAACTGCGCACCCGGGCCCGTCAGCACATCGAGGGAGAACTGGAACGGGATGTGGTGGAAGGGACCGTAGCCGGGGAAGCGAGGGATGGCGGCAGGATACGTTTCGTAGTCGAGGAAGGCGAGCGGATAGGCGAGACCTGTCATGAACCGCGCGATCGCGGCTGCGTCGATCGATGCCCGCCCCGATTTTGCGGCGCGCACCTGATTGAGCTGCGATTCGCTCAGCTCGATATCGTCGGGCACATCGTGAATATCGAGGATGCCGCGGCTGACCATCATGGCGAGCTTGGTTTTCGACATGCCGATGCGGGCAATGTCGTGGACCGAATACGCCGGCACGGTCGGATTGATGAAGGCAAACGTCGTGCAATGCGCGCTGCGCCCCTTCGTGATGCAGGTGCACGGTGCCGGCAGCGGCCGGTCGCGCGAAAGCAGTTCGTGTGCGCTATCCATCTCGTATGCGACGTCGTCGCGGATGGCTCCGGCTGCTGCGGTGCGATCTTGGACATGGAAGAGCGCTTGGACGTCGAGATCGGTATCGCGGATGTAGGCGCTGTCCAGCCGCACGAGCTTCAGCCGGCCCAGCGGCACGCCGTTCTGACGGAGGACCTCGGCCTGGAAGGCGAGATCGTAGGTGTAGGATTCGTCGCGCGCGCGGTTGGCCGAGTCCGACGATGACGCCTTGACCTCGTAGAGGTCGTAGCAGGAGGACTCTGCGTTCCACACGAGGATATCGCAGGCGGTCGTGAATTGCGTGGTCTCGAAGACCGGCTGATAGAGGACGGGGAAGCGCTCCGCCACCAATCGTGCTGTCGTTGCGGCATCACCCCGCGCGATGAGCCGGCCGCCCGGAAAGAGGTCGCGCGCACGTTCGTCGACCTCGTTGCCGGTCTGCTCCGCGACGGCGTTGAGGCAATGGTAGAGCGAAACATGGCGCAGCTTGAGTTCCGCCACCGTGCTTCTCGCCACCTCCCGGTTCAGGATGCGGATGTTCACGCCCTTCTTTGCGGGGTCCTCCTCCA
>CAZDNY010000535.1:0-2624 GCA_964506885.1 uncultured Hyphomicrobiaceae bacterium
ATGCAGGTGCTCGACTGGGCGGTGAACCACGCCGAGCGCTGCTTTGCGGCGATGCCGATCGCCACCGCCGCGCGCCACTCGTCGCAGAACATCGCCTTCCACGAGGTCGGCCGTCAGGCAGTGATGGCTGACCCCGACTGGTGCCGCGGCGATTACCTCAATCAGGCCCGGGTGCCGGTGAAGGGCCTTGCCGTCGCGCACATGGCCGCCCACATCACCTACCTGTCGGAAGAGGCGCTGCACCACAAGTTCGGCCGCAACCTGCAGAACCGCGACGAGCACTCGTTCTCGTTCGACGCCGACTTCCAGGTGGAAAGCTACCTGCGCCACCAGGGCTCCACGTTCGTCGACCGCTTCGACGCCAACGCCTATCTCTACATCACGCGTGCCATGGACTATTTCGACATCGCCGCGGCCCACGGAGACGTCCTCGCCAACGCCTTCCGCGGGACCAAGACGCGCTTCCTGGTCGTCTCGTTCACGTCCGACTGGCTCTATCCGACGCGCGAAAGCCGCGACATCGTGCAGGCCCTGAACGCGGTCGCCGCCAACGTGTCGTTCGTGGAAATCGAGAGCAACAAGGGCCATGATGCCTTCCTGCTCGACGAGCCGGAGTTCTTTGCGACGGTAGAAGGCTTCGTGCACGCTGCCGCCCAGCACCGGGGGCTGAAGCCATGAGCACACATGAGGACCGAACGCGCATGAGTGGCCAAACCCATAATACGCTTGCCACACTGCGGCCCGACCATCAGCTCATCGCCGAGATGGTGACGACGGGTTCGCGCGTGCTCGATGTCGGCTGCGGCGACGGTGCGCTGCTCGATGTGCTGGCGCGCGACAAGGCCGTTGACGCGCGCGGCATCGAGCTGACGCGCGACAAGGTCAACGCCTGCGTGGCGCGCGGCCTCTCCGTCGTCCAGGGCGACGCCGACCGCGATCTGGCCGACTACCCCGACGACGCCTTCGACTACGCCATCCTCTCCCTAACCATTCAGGCCACGCGCCATCCAAAGACGGTGCTGGAAAACCTGCTGCGCATCGGGCGGCGAGCCATCGTCTCGTTTCCCAACTTCGGCCACTGGAAGATCCGCACCGGCTTGCTCCTCGGCGGACGCATGCCCATCACCGACAATCTGCCCGAGAGCTGGTACGACACGCCCAATGCGCACCTGTGCACGATCTATGACTTTGCCGACCTGGTGAAGCTGGTCGATGCGGAAGTGGAGGACGCCTTCTCCTTCAACGCGCGTGGGCATCGCCTCGGCATCAAGCAGTCGATCTGGCTGCAGAACCTGCTGGGCGAGAAGGCGGTGTTTTTGCTGAAGCGCAAGCACTGAGCGCAGGCTTCAACGTCAGCTCCTGACCCGAGGCGGCCTTGGCGGTCGCAGGATGCGTGGCAGATCTTCAATCACCCGTTGATTTGATCCGACCTTCACCCACCTCCACTGACGCTTCCCAGATGGCTATTGAGTTGGACATGGTCGCAGCGTTCCACGCTGTCGAAGTTTTCCGCTTGGTGCGCACCATCTGCCAGATTTCGGTGTGACTGTCTCTTCTCTGGGCACAACAGTAGCGAGGTTCTATTCTCCCGATGCCTGTCGCAAGGTACGGAACTCGCTACGGATGTGACACAATCTGGAAGGGCGTCTGCGCGCGTGCAGTTTCGCGCCTCAACCTGCACGCCCCGCGAGCCACAATTGCTTCACACTCCATGGCTTCCCGAATCGAACCTGGACCAATCCGACGCCCGTCCACCTGACACGGGAACGTATAAACCCGTTGCAGGACAGTGCCGTATGCCTAGAATGCTCTGACATCCAAGCAAGTGTGTGCGATCGCAATGGATAAACCAGCAGCGAGCCGTTCGAAGAAAGAGAAAACCTCGCAACAGCAGTCCCCGACCAAAGGCAAGGCCGGCAAGCGCAAGCCGGGATCGCAGCGCGGCACCTCCCCGCGATCCGCCTCGGCCACGCCGATTGTTGGAATCGGTGCGTCTGCCGGCGGCCTGGAGGCGCTGGAGCAGTTTTTTCGCTCCCTGCGCGCCGACACGGGTTATGCGTTCGTCGTCGTGCAGCACCTGTCGCCGGATTTCCCCTCGATGATGGACGAACTGCTCGGCCGCCACTCGCGCATGCGCATCAGCCAGATCACGAGCGGGATGGAGGTCGAGCCCAACGTCATCTACCTGAGGCCGGCACGTCAGGCACTGCTGGTCCGCGACGGCCGGCTGCTGCTCGAGGATGAGGACACCAACACGCATTTTTCTCTGCCCATCGACGGCTTCCTGAAGTCGTTGGCGCAGGACAGGGGCAAGGATGCCATCGGCATCATCCTGTCGGGCACTGGCAGTGACGGCTCTGCCGGCGCAGCCTTCATCCGCGATTCAGGCGGCACTGTTCTGGTGCAGGAACCGGCCAGCGCCCGCTTCGAAAGCATGCCCCGCACCATCGTCGAGCGCAATCTCGCCAGCGCAATCGCATCGCCGATCGGACTCGCCGAATATGTCCACCGGCTGTCCGAAGGCCGCGCCTTGCCGGGCGATGACGATGACACCGAGGACGGGACGCCCCTCGATCCCGAAACGATCATCCTGCGCCTGCTACAGCGCCGCTGCGGCACCGACT
>CAZDNY010000536.1:0-2620 GCA_964506885.1 uncultured Hyphomicrobiaceae bacterium
CGACCCGATCTGCGCCCTCCAGGCCGCCATGGAGGGTTACGAGGTCGTTACGATGGAAGATGCCGCGCCGCGCGCCGACATTTTCGTCACGGCCACCGGTAACAAGGACATCATCACCGCCGACCACATGCGGCAGATGAAGGACCGCGCCATCGTCTGCAACATCGGCCATTTCGACAACGAGATCGACGTTGCCGGTCTCAAGAACATGAAGTGGGACAATATCAAGCCGCAGGTCGACGAGATCGAGTTCCCCGACGGGCATCGCATCATCCTGCTGTCGGAAGGCCGCCTGGTGAACCTCGGCAACGCCATGGGGCATCCCTCCTTCGTCATGTCGGCCTCCTTCACCAACCAGACGCTGGCTCAGATCGAACTCTGGCAGAACCGCGATAACGGCAAGTACGAGCGCAAGGTCTATACGTTGCCGAAGCATCTCGACGAGAAGGTCGCCAAGCTGCACCTCGAAAAGATCGGCGTGAAGCTGACCAAGCTGCGTGAAGATCAGGCCGCCTATATCGGCGTCAAGCCCGAGGGCCCCTACAAGCCCGAACACTACCGCTACTGATCGCGGCCCGGGCACGCACCGGACGATTTCCGACGAGGCGGGCTGTCAGGTCCGCCTCGTTTTTGCGTCAGCCTTCCGCCTCCACACCCGACCTTCGGCGCGCTCCATTCGGCGCCACATCGCGACCGCCACGTGGCCATGCCGCCTCCCTCATGCAACCCGAGCCGCCGCACTGGCCAAGCAGCCCGGCATCACCGCATAATCCAAACTGATTCGCAGGCCGCTCGGTCCTGCCGATTCGCGCGGCCATCGCTCCCGTAGCGCGCGTTCCGATGGCTGTAGAGCCCGCTGGCCACACCGGCCGGCGACCGGCGGCGTTAGCCCTTTCGGCTCACCCGCAAAGCTTCTGGGAACGCGATGCGATCTTTCGTAATCAAGTCCCGGGCTCGCAATGCCCGCAACGAACTCGTCATGCTTCTGCTGGCGAGCATGGCCGTCGTCGCTGCCATGACCGCGGCCATCGTGCGCCAGGACACGATGAGCGCGCTCGGCATCGGCGTCCAGAAAATGCTGCTGATCGCCGGCATAACCGCTGCCGCCCTTATTGCAAGCGTACTGGTCTGGCGCGCGGTCCGCATCGCACGCCTGCTCTCGAAGCGCTCGCGTGACGAGAACGCCGAATTGCGCCGCAGCCTGGCGATGGCAGAAGCGGTCATTCACGCCGAGCCCCACATCCTGCTCTATTGGGACAACGACCACACCGCCCATCTCGTGGCTCAGACCCTGTCCAACGTAGCCGGCCTTCCGGGCGACAGGGAAAACATCCTGCGCTTCGGCCAGTGGCTCGAGCCGCGTTCCGCCGCACAGCTCAAGCAGAACCTCGACGCGCTGTTCCAGTCAGGCAAGTCGTTCAACATCATTCTGCGCACCAACGCTGCCGATCATGTCGAAGCCGAGGGCCGCGCCACATCCGGTCGCGCCATCCTCCGTCTGAGTGAGATCACGGGCTATAAGCGAGACCTCGCCCGCATTATCGATCAGCATCAGTGGCTGGCCCGCGACATACGCTCCATGCGCGCGCTCTTGAATGCCATGCCGATGCCGGTCTGGCTGAAGACGCGCGACGGCCGCCTTACCTGGATCAATCGGGCCTACGTCGAGGCCGTCGAATCGGAAAGCGAGGACGAGGTTCTCTCGCGCCAGATCGAACTGCTCGACTCGCGCGAGCGCCAGTGCGCGCTCA
Source organism: uncultured Hyphomicrobiaceae bacterium (assembly GCA_964506885.1). Classification (GTDB taxonomy): domain Bacteria; phylum Pseudomonadota; class Alphaproteobacteria; order Rhizobiales; family Hyphomicrobiaceae; genus JAEUMD01. Next base: position 1,752 of record CAZDNY010000536.1, read on the forward strand.
AATCGATTGCCATCGGCGACGAATTCCGCCAGCGCATGCAGATCGTCGTCGGCTCCGAGCGCAAGGCGCACGACGTCATCATGCTCCCCCTCGGCGACACGCTGGCGGGTGCCGCAATCGACGTCGCCGCCATCGACACGGCACAAGGCGAACTCGAGCGACAGATCGCCGCTCTCAAGCGCACGCTCAATCACGTCGCCAGTGCGGTTGCCATGTTCGACAAGGACCAGCAGCTGACGTTCTTCAACGGAGCATTCGGCAGACTCTGGCCGCTCGACGACGACTGGTTGCACTCAAATCCGACGGCCGGCAGCGTGCTCGACCGCCTGCGCGAGCGTGGCATGCTTCCCGAAACCGCCAACTACCGCGAATGGAAGGCGCGCACGCTGTCCAGCTATGTCACCGGCGATGAGTTCGAGGACTGGTGGCTGCTGCCTGACGGCCGCATCATCCATATCCAGACCGAACAGCAGCACGACGGCGGCGTCACCTTCCTGTTCTCCGACGAGTCCGAGAAGCTCGCGTTGGAAAGCCGCTATAAGACGCTCATCAATGCACAACGCGAGACGCTCGATAGCCTCAAGGAAGGCGTCGGCGTGTTTGCCACCGACGGCCGGCTCAAGCTGCACAATTCATCCTTCGCCGCCATCTGGCGGCTCGACCGCGACGATCTCAACACGTCGCCGTTCATCGACGAGATCATCGCCAAAGTGGCCAAGGTCGCCGATGAGACCGACGCATGGCGCGCGATCCGCGATGTGGTCGACCAACTGGACCGAGCCAACCAGGCCAAGAGTGAGTTGACCAAGCCGGCGGCGATCGGCATTCAGACCCGTCGCAGTGGGGCCATGTCGGCAGTCCAAGACCAG
>CAZDNY010000537.1:0-2589 GCA_964506885.1 uncultured Hyphomicrobiaceae bacterium
CGCAGGCCGCTCCCCCACCGCAGGCTTTCGAGCCGCCACCGACGCCGCCGCCCACCACCGATCAGTTGCGCGCGCAAGGCTCGGTCGTCCGCGTCTCGCCCATCGGCGGGTCGGAAATTGCCATCGAAAAGGTCCCCGGCGCCGTCAGCACGATCTCGTCTGAGACGGTCGGGCAGGCCGCAACGAAGGAACCACAGGAAGCGCTGCAGAAATCCGTTCCCGGCATCACGCTGGGCGACGCCAGCGGCAACGACATCAAGGCCCAGATCGACTATCGCGGCTTCGGCGCCGGTCCCGTCAACGGCTTCCCGCAGGGCCTGGCCGTCTATCAGAACGGCGTGCGCATCAACGAAGTATTCGGCGACACCGTCAACTGGGACATCATCCCCAAGAACGCGATTTCCGACATCACGGTCCTCTCCGGCAATCCCATCTTCGGTTTGAACGCCATCGGCGGTGCCATCTCCGTCGTCATGAAGGACGGCTTCAACTACGAGGGTGCCGAGGTCGACGTCATGGGCGGCATGTACGGCCGCAAGCAGATTTCCGCGCAGGCCGGCGGCAACTCCGGCACCATCGGCGCCTACTTCGCCGGCGAGATCATCGACGAGAACGGCTGGCGCGACTTCTCGCCGACAGAGGTCAAGCGTGCCTACCTCGACATCGGCGCCAAGGGCAGCCGCGTCGAAGCCCACGTCAATCTCACCATCGGCGATACCTCCGCCGGCGTGGTCGCCGCGACACCGGTCGAACTGCTGGCAATCGATCGTTCGCTCACGTTCACCTCGCCGCAGATCACCGACCTCAACGTCGTCATGCCCTCGTTCAACGCCTCGGTGAAGGTGACCGACACGCTGACCGTCTCAGGCTTGGCTTATTTCCGCCGGTTCCGCTCGCGCGTCATCGACGGTAACGTCTTCGAAGGCGATGAAGATGATGACGACGACGATGATGATGATGAAGATCCTGTCGGCGTGATCGATCGCATCAACACCGACAGCGAAAGCTATGGCTTCGCGCTCCAGGCCGTCGACAAGCGCCGCATCTTCGGCCGCAAGAACCAGTTCGTGATCGGCACCAGCTTCGACAAGGGCAAGGTCGGCTACACGACCAGTTCCGAGTTGGGCGAGATCGAGGACAATTTCGTCGTCGAAGGCAACGGCAACTTCCTCGATGACGGCGACTTCGCCCCCCGCAACGTGGCCGTCGACACCCGCTACTTCGGCATCTACGTGCTCGATACGCTCGACCTGACCGACCGCCTGACGCTCACCTTCGGCGGCCGCTTCAACCATGCAAAGGTCGATCTGGAGGACCTCACCGGCGACTTCCCCGACATCACCTCCAAGCACTCGTTCTCGCGCTTCAACCCGACCGTTGGCGCGACCTACGAGGCGATGCCGGGCATCACGCTCTTCGCCGGCTATTCTGAAGCCAATCGCGCACCCACACCGGCGGAACTTGCCTGCGCCGATCCGGAAAATCCATGCCCGATCGAGAGCTTTCTCACCGACGACCCGCCGCTCGACCAGGTCGTCTCCAAGACCTATGAGCTGGGCGTGCGCGGCAAGATGAAGTCGCCGAGCGGCAAGCAGCGGCTCGACTGGGGCGTCGGCCTGTTCCGCACCACCAACTACGACGACATCCTGTTCGTGTCGTCGTCGACCACCGGACGCGGCTACTTCTTCAATGCCGGCGACACGCTGCGCCAGGGCGTCGAAGCGAGCCTTGCCTACCAGAACGAGCGCTTCTCGTTCTACGCCAGCTACGCCTTCATCGATGCCACCTACGATAAGCTCGATGTGACCGAGTTCTCCTCGCCCGCACATCCGCTTGCCGATGACTGCATCGCCGTCGACGAGGATTCCTGCATCACGGTCTCGCCCGGCGACAGCATCCCCGGCATCCCCAAGCACCGCTTCAAGGCTGGCGTCAACTACTGGGTGACACCACGCTGGAAGGTCGGCGCAGACCTCATCGCGCAGACCGGCCAGTATCGCTTCGGAGACGACGCAAACCTGCTCGACAAGCTTGGCGGCTATACCCGCGTGGACCTCTCGACAAGCTACGACGTCACCGAGAACATCCAGATCTACGCCTTCGCCAAGAATATCTTTGACGCCAAGTACGGCCTGTTCGGCACGCTGTTCGAAGCCGACGAGGCCCCAGTCGTCGGCCCCTACAACGTCGAGTTCGAAAACCCGCGCTCGATCGTGCCCGGCGCACCAGCCGCGGTTTACGGCGGCGTCAAGGTCAAGTTCTGATCCCGGTCTCGCCGCACACCACCAGCAAAACGAAACGGCCGCCCTGCGAGGCGGCCGTTTCCGTATCTGGTCCCTGGTCCCCAGTCCGTTACCATCAGAACTCCGCCTCGAAGCTCAGCTTCAAAGTCGTATCCGGCGTGTTGTCGTTGAGCCCGAACAAGAGCCCCGTCCCGACCCGCATCAGCACGCCCTCGTCGTCATCGCCATCCGTGCCGCCAGCCTTGCTATCGTCGTCATCGAGCGAGGCAACCTTGGACCCGGCAGCATGAGGGCCGCCGCGATCACCGCCTGCGCGCCACTCGTAATAGACGATCGGCCCCGCGCG
>CAZDNY010000538.1:0-2576 GCA_964506885.1 uncultured Hyphomicrobiaceae bacterium
ATGATCGCCAGCCTCGACGAAGCGCTGGGCGATCTCGCCGCGGCACGTGCCGCCGAAGGTGACCGTCTCAGCACGGTGCTGGCCGCGCACATCGACGAGATCGAGCGCCTCGTCGCCGAAGTGACGTCGAGCCCCGCGCGCACGCCGGAGGCGATCGCCGCGCGCCTGGCCGAGCAGGTCAAACGGCTCATGGATACCGGAACCACGCTCGATCCCGAACGTCTGCATCAGGAAGCCGTTCTGATCGCCACCCGCGCCGATGTCGAAGAGGAACTGCAGCGCCTGAAGGCCCATTTGGAGGCCGCTCGCGAACTGCTGCAAGCAGAGGGTCCGGCCGGCCGGAAGTTCGACTTCCTCACGCAGGAGTTCAACCGCGAGGCCAATACGCTGTGCTCGAAGGCCAACGCCGCCGACATCTCGCGCGCAGGCCTCGCCTTGAAGACCGTGATCGATCAGATGCGCGAGCAGGTGCAGAACATCGAGTAGGTGCCGGTCGGTGGCGGTGGCCACCGGTCGGCACACGCTGCAACCAAGCCCCGCGCGCAGCCGCGCAAAATCCAGCAAAGACCAGCGAGAGTTAAGATGCCTTCGACACCTCTGAAGCGCCGCGGACTGCTGCTAGTCCTGTCCTCGCCTTCAGGCGCCGGCAAGACCACTTTGGCCAAGCGCCTTCTGGCAACCCAACCCGACGAAATCCAGATGTCGGTCTCCGTGACCACACGCGCGCCGCGTCCGGGCGAGGTCGACGGCAAGGACTACCGCTTCATCGATACGCAGGCTTTCAAGCGCATGCGCGACGCCGGCGAGCTTCTCGAATGGGCTGAAGTGTTCGACAACTTCTATGGCACCGAGCGCGCCCAGGTGGAGCACTTCATCACCCACGGTCACGACGTGCTGTTCGACATCGACTGGCAGGGAGCGCGTCAGCTCGCCGAAACCATGCCACACGATCTCGTCCGCGTGTTCATTCTGCCGCCGTCGGGAAAGGCACTCGAGGACCGGTTGAAGTCGCGCAACATGGATAGCCCTGAAGTCGTCGCCCGCCGCATGGCCAAGGCCGCTGACGAAATCAGCCACTGGCCCGAGTACGATTACGTCATCATCAACCACGACGTCGAGGACAGTTTCGCCCAGTTGCAAGCCATCGTCACGGCAGAGCGCCTGCGTCGCGAGCGTCAGGTGGGGCTGTCGGCATTCGTGCGTGATATCGAAGCCGAACTCTGAGGCCCAGCGATGGACGGCGCATCGCGCTTCACGCCTCGCCGTTGTCCAGCAGTTGCGCCAGCGTGGCGAATTGCGCGACGCTGACCCGCTCGGCGCGATCTTCCGGCGAGATGCCGGCTTTCCCAAGCAGCAATTCCGGCATGGCGACGAGCGACTTCAGGCTCTGGCGCAGCATCTTGCGCCGCTGGCCGAACGCGGCCTGCGTGACGCGCCCCAGTGTCTTCACCGCGCAAGACGGCGAGGGATCGGCGCGCGGCGTGAAATGCACCACGGCAGATGCAACCTTGGGCGGCGGCGTGAAGGCCTCAGGCCCGAGCCGGAAGCCGATGCGGACATCGCAGCGCCACTGCGCAATGACCGCAAGCCGGCCGTAGGCCTTCGTTCCCGGTTGAGCAACGATGCGCTCGGCCACCTCCTTCTGGAACATCAGCGACATGCTCGAGTACCACGGCGGCCAGGGTTCAGCCTCCAGCCAACCCACGAGAAGCATGGTCGCGATGTTGTAGGGCAGGTTCGCCGCAATGATGACGCGCTCTTTGACGCCAAGACGGGCAAGTTCCGCCGGCCAGTCGATCGAGAGAGCGTCCGCGCCGAGGATATCGAGGCGACCCGGATAGGCCCGCGCCACATCGCCCAGGGCGGCAACGGCCCTGTCATCACGCTCAATCGCGATGACGTGTCGAGCCCCCTCGAGCAACAGCGCCCGCGTCAGCCCCCCGGGTCCTGGCCCGACCTCGACAACGGTTCGCCCCTCGAGCGGCCCGGCCGCCCGCGCCAGCTTGCGCGTCAGATTGAGATCGAGCAGGAAGTTCTGGCCAAGGCTCTTCTTGGGCGCCAGGCCATAGGCGTCGATGACCGCGCGCAGCGGCGGCAACCCGTCGGGGCTTTGTCCGCCGCGCGGCACAGCACTATCAGCATCGCTTCTCTCGGCCGCGCTGCCGTCCTCACCGCTCATGGCGCATGGTCCGCGCGAAGGCGGCGTGCAGCACTCATGCGCTGGGCCAGTTTCATCGCCGCGATCAGGCTCGACGGCGAGGCGATGCCTTTGCCGGCGATGTCGAACGCGGTGCCGTGGTCCGGCGACGTCCGCACGAACGGCAGCCCCAGCGTGACATTGACGCCGGTATCGAAAGCGAGTGTCTTGGCGGGGATCAGCACCTGGTCATGATACATGCCCAGCACGGCATCGTAGTTCGACCGCTGCGCCGCGTGAAATAGCGTGTCGGCAGGGTGGGGACCGGTGACGTGCAGTCCGCTGGCGGTCAACTCGCCCAGCGCCGGCGCGATAATGTCGATCTCCTCGCGCCCCATGCTGCCGTCTTCACCCGCATGTGGATTGAGCCCCGTCACCG
>CAZDNY010000539.1:0-2569 GCA_964506885.1 uncultured Hyphomicrobiaceae bacterium
AGGGGAGACGGCTTCGTCTCCCCTTGGCGGCATTAAATCTTGTTGCGCCTGCCGGTGATGGCCATGCCGCGTACTTCGCTCAGTAGCTGGAGTAGCTGCCGGAATAGCGCTTCTTGTAGTAGCGCTGCGCCGCCTTCTTGCCGACGTAGATGTAGGCTTGGCCATTGCGATAGATGACCTTCGGACGCTGCTTGGCCGAGTTCGTCTGGTAGCGCGAGACCTGCTTCGTTTCGCGGTTGGCATGACGCTTCTTCGACTTGGTCGGCTTGCTGGCGACATAGGAACGATCGCGCGCAGTGCCGTAGACCGAAATCGTCGTGCTCTTGCGGCCATGCTTGGAGACGAGATCATAAAGGCGCTTTGCATTGCCCGGGGCAAGACGGACGCAACCGTGCGAGGCGGGACGTCCCAGGCGACCGGTGGCGTAGGTGCCATGGATGGCGTAACCGCCGTGGAAGAAAATCGAATTCGGCATTGGCGCGTTGTCGTACTTCTTCGAGTAGTGCATGCGCGTCATCCACTTGGGCTTGAACGTGCCGGTAACGGTCCGATAGCCCTGACGGCCCGAAGAGATCGGCCACGAGTGAACCGTCTCGCCGTTCTCTTTGACGTGCATGCGCTGATTGGTCAGATCAACGCTGATCTTGAGCGTACCGGCCTGGGCGGCCTGACCTGCTGCGAATACCGAGACCACCAGTGATGCGGCCGCGGCCTTGAACAAAAACTTCATCTCAACTCCACTCCAACGCACTACCCTGCAACACGACCATTCGTTTTGACGGGTATAACCAAATTCTCATGCGATTTGCTTAACTGCTTGGACCAGCAAGGGTTAGCATGCGTGCCACAATGAGACTGGTGGTATTGCGCCACACCATGGCCACAATCGGGCGGATACGGCAAATCCGTCAGCGTTTCATGTCCTCGTAGGCCTGCAAAGCGGCCTTTCGGGCCACCGCATGATCGACGATCGGGGCGGGATAAGCCTCTCCCAGCCGGATTCCCGCCTGGCTCAGCGTGCCGTCATCGGCGTCGAACGGGCGATGGATGAATTTGTCGGGCAGATTGGCGATCTCGGGCACCCAGCGCCGGACGTAGGCCCCGTCGGGATCGAATTTCTCGCCCTGCGTGACAGGGTTGAATATGCGGAAATACGGGGCCGCATCGGCGCCGGAGCCAGCCACCCATTGCCAGCCGGCGGCGTTGTTGGCCAGGTCGGCATCGACGAGCGTGTCCCAGAACCACCGCTCGCCTTCCTGCCATGGGATCATGAGGTCCTTGATCAGGAATGATGCGACGATCATGCGGACGCGATTGTGCATCCAGCCGGTGGTCCACAGTTCGCGCAGACCGGCGTCGACAATCGGATAGCCGGTCATGCCACGCTGCCATGCTTTCAGCGCCTCGGCATCCTCGTGCCAGGGGAAGCTGGCGAACTCCTTGCGAAACGGCTGTTGGGGAAAGTGCGGGAAATGGAACAGCAAATGATAGGAAAACTCGCGCCAGACGAGTTCTTTCAGAAACGTTTGCAGCCCGTCGGAGCGTGATGAGCGCTCGCCCATCGCCGATTTGACGCGATACCAGATCAGACGGGGTGAAATTTCACCATGGGCGAGATGCGGCGACAGGCGCGAGGTGCCAACAAGGTCGGGGCGGTTGCGATCAGCGGTGTATCCGTCGGCTGCCTCGTCCAGAAAAGTGCCAAGCCGCTCGAGTGCACCCGCTTCGCCAGGTGTCCAGTGCCGGGGGAAGGCCTGAGCCCAATCGGGCTTCTTCGGCTGCAAGTTCCAGTCGGCCAGAGCGTCCGACTTGGGCAACGGCGATGGAGCGGGAATATTTCCGGGTGCGCTGTCGGGGCGCGATGCGCGATAGCTTTCGGACAAGGCGCGCCAGAAGGGCGTGTAGACCTTGTAGGGATCACCCGACTTGGTGGCGATGTCTTCGGGCTCCACGAGCAAGGCGCCGCCATAGCGCTTCAGGGCAACACCGTGCTTTTCCAGTTCTACCCTGCAGTCGCGCTCTTGCCGGATGGCCCAGGGTTCATAGCGGCGCGTGCAGTGGATGAACCCCGCACCTGTCTCCTGCGCCAGTCGTGCGAGTTCCCTTCGCGCAGGTCCGCTGCGCAGGACGAGACGGTTGCCTTTGGCCTCCAGGCTGCGGCCCAGTTCCCGAAGGCTTTCATGCAGCCACCAGCGACTGGCACCGCCGCGCGCCCAGTCGCCCGCGGCTTCCTCGTCGAGAATGAACGCGCAGATGACGCTGTCGCCGGCTGAACAGGCGGCGCGCAAGGCGGCATTGTCGGCGAGCCTCAGATCGTTGCGGAACCAGACGATCGCGGGCGTTCCGGTGTTGCCGGCAAGCTTGGATTTGGTCATTGGGCTGGGGGCTCCCGGCGCGCGGCGTGATCGAGGCGAACAAAGTGAGCGGGGTCTTGCACGGTCCTGGCCTGGCGCGCCGGCGGTCTGGTTGCCACGAGCCCGGTCGCCGCTGGCGCGACCATGCCCAGCATCCCTGGGGCGAGGCGCTCGAATGCAGGGCTCAGCGGCTCAGGACCGCTCCTCTAACGCAG
>CAZDNY010000540.1:0-783 GCA_964506885.1 uncultured Hyphomicrobiaceae bacterium
GAGCGCGGCGGTCTTCACGCTCAATCTCGATCACCTCGTGAAACTGCGGACCAGCGCTGCGTTCCGGCACGCTTATGAACGCGCGCGTTTCATCACCGCCGACGGCGCGCCCATCGTTCGGCTGGCGCGCTCCCAGAATTCAAAGATCACACGAACAACCGGGGCCGACATGGTGCTGCCGCTCGCCGAAGAGGCGGCGCGGCGCGGTTTGCCGATCTACCTGTTCGGCTCGGACGCATTCGTGCTGGGCAAGGCTGGCCTGCGTCTTCAGGCCAACACCGGCGGTCAGCTGTCCATCGCAGGCAGCGCCGCGCCGCCGATGGGCTTCGATCCGGAAAGTGCTGCTGCCGATGCCGCCATCGACCGCATCGCCGCGTCGGGTGCGCGCATCTGCCTGCTGGCGCTCGGTGCACCCAAACAGGAGATCTTTGCCGCGCGAGCGGTCGCGCGTGGTGTGCCGGTGGTTTTCGTGGGCATCGGCGCCGCACTCGATTTTCTTGCTGGGGCTCAGGTGCGGGCACCCGGCTTTCTGCAACGCGCCGGACTGGAATGGGCATGGCGGCTGGCCTCCAATCCGCGACGTCTGGCGGTGCGCTATGCGCAGTGCGCCCTGGTTCTGGCCGACTTAACTGTCTTCGCACCCTTGCGGAGACGGCCGCAGAACCTTGGCACATAACCGGGCCTTGCAGCCGCTGCACAGGCTCACGATAACGTGGGATCGTGGCCGAGTTCTCGTTGCGGCGAGATGATCCGATCCGGATGCATGGGCGGCAACGCTCATTG
>CAZDNY010000540.1:793-2550 GCA_964506885.1 uncultured Hyphomicrobiaceae bacterium
AGGGACATGTGAATGCCGACCGCCAAAATTCTCTGCTACACCCACGGCCTCGTCGACGGCGGCGCGGAACGTCTCTGGGCGTGCCTGGCGAGCGCATTCAAGGAGCGCGGGTATGACGTCGTCTTCGTGCAGGACTTCGAGGCGAACGACAACCGCGCCAACCTGCATGCCGACATCCCGCTTATCACGCTGGGCAAGGGGCACTTGCGCGCCACGCGGCGGCTGGCGCAGGTGTTGCGCGACGAGCAGCCCGACATCGCCCTTTCAGCCGTCGGCGGCAGCAACACCAAGCTGCTTGCCGCGATCGCCATGTCTGGTGTCGCAACCAAGGCCGTCATTTCGTACCACGGCTACAACGAGTGGAAGACCGGCTGGCTGAGCTGGTTCACCTATCTCGCCCTGCCGCTGCTGTCGCGCACGGCAAGCCGCACGATCGCTGTTTCCGAAGGCTTGCGTGACGAACTCCTGCGACGCTGGCGGGCCAATCCCGACAAGACGGTGACCATCCACAATCCGGTTTTCTTTCCCGCCGGCATCGCGACGCCCAGCGCGGACGAGATCGCGCGCCGCGACCCGGTTGTGCTGGCCGTCGGGCGCATGGTGCCGGAGAAGGATTTCAAGACGCTGATCCGCGCATTCCGGCGCGTGCGCACGCCGGGCGCCCGGCTCGTCATCCTGGGCAAGGGTCCGCAGCGGGCCATGCTGGAGCGCGAAGTCAAGCGCCTCGGCCTCGAAACCCGTGTCGCCATGCCCGGATACAGCCAGGAGCCCTGGAAGGCTTACTCCTCGGCAAAGGTGTTTGCTCTCTCGTCGGTGTCCGAGCCGTTCGGCAACGTGGTCGTGGAAGCCATGGCCTATGGCCTGCCGGTGGTGGCCACGGCCTGTTCCGGGCCCCTCGAAATCCTCAAGCATGGGCGCTTCGGCCGCATCGTATCGCTGGCCGACGAGGTGCAACTGGCCCAGGCCATCGATGACGCGCTGGCCGATCCCGGCAATCCGGACTTGCGGCGGCAGAGGGCGGACGCGTTTTCCTTCGACGTGCGCGTGCCGGCCTACACGGCACTGTTCGACGAGGTACTGGCAGAGCGCAGCCAGGCTGTGCGAAAGCCGACCAACACGCTGGCAGCAACCGATGCAAAATGATGGCAAGCGGCAAAGGGTCTACCTGGACCTGACCCACGTCGGGCGCCACGTCACGGGCATCGAGCGCATCGCCATAGAACTGTTCGAGAAGGTCGACTTCGAAAACGCGGACGTCATTGCGGTGCGTGCCAAGGGGCTCGTTTCGCTGATCCTCAAGCAACAGCTGCTGTTTCCGCTGCTTGCGCTGCTCAATCCGCGCGCACGTTTCGTGTTCCCGGGCTTTCCGCCCTCGCCGCTGATGCAGATGTGTCGCGAGCGCGTGACCGTCTACGTCCACGATCTGTTCTTAGTCACGCGGCGCGCCGACCTCGGCCTGAAAGCCAAGCTCTACATGGCGTGGCCATTCAAGCGCGCGGTGACCCGGCTCAAGCACTTCCTGGTCAATTCGGAAAAGACGCGCCGGGAGCTCGAACCCTTTGTTGCGCGCGACGCCGGCATCCGCCTCTACCGCCCTCCGGTTGGCAACGTGTTCGCACTGGAGCCAGGCAACCGCGCCGATCGTCCCGATCAGGTTGAAGCGCTGCGTCTCGTCGCGCTCGGCACGGTCGAGCCGCGCAAGAACTTCTCCTATGCTGCCGACATCCGCGATGCGCTGGAGCGCATGGGGTCTGAGC
>CAZDNY010000541.1:0-2546 GCA_964506885.1 uncultured Hyphomicrobiaceae bacterium
CCAGCCGATGCGCAATCTCAGTCACGAGTTCGTGGCGCGGATGACCCAGGTCGACTACGCGCGCGAGATCGCTTTCGTAGCGCTGTCGGACATGAACGAGATGCTGGGCGTCTCGCGGTTCGCCTCCGACCCGGACTACGAGCATGCCGAGTTCGGCGTGCTCGTTCGCAGCGACCTCAAGGGGCGCGGGCTGGGGCGTGCGCTGATGCAGCACCTGATCGCCTACGCGCGTGCAGAAGGGCTCAAGGAGCTGTCCGGCTACGTTCTGGCGCAGAATACCGGCATGTTGGCCCTGGCGGCAGAACTCGGCTTCACGAGCCGCTGGGCCGATGACGATCCCGCGCTGCGCAAGGTGGCGCTGGCACTCAACACGCAAGAGGCGGCGGGTTCATCCGGCCAGTCGGGCGCGTGACGAGCACTCCCGCCGTCACAGTTGCCTCAGGCCTTGGCCATCTGCTTGGCGACACCGCAGCGCCAGCGCTGGATGCGCCACTTGGGATGGCCTTCCATCCACTTGGCGATCTCGCTTTGCCCGTACATCATGCACTGGTGCGGCGTCACCGACTGGGCCATGTAGTTGAGGCGGACATCCTGGCACCGAGAGGGTTCCTGGATCAGGCAGACAGACATCACAATCTCAATCATCGGACGATCTCCTAGTCGCACGTGCCCGGCTGCATCGCAGCGGGAATTGCATCACCAGGGCGTTCGTCCCAAATTGCCTGCTTGTTGTGCTTGGAAGGCTAAGCGACTCGAATCTGATGGCTCAAGGCCAAGTTCCAGGCGATGTGCCGCCCGATTTTTGGGCGCCCGCCGAGCGACCATCAGCATAATTTGCCCGCACCGACCGAGGACAACGTTGCCAATGGTTTGCAATTGCAGCCTTTCTAGGCGTGCGCCAAACTCGTGAGCTGGCCTGACCCAGGTCATCTTGAACAGGGGATAGTTTCGATGGGCTGCATGCGATATTGCAGCGCAGGGATGCTGATGAGCAACGCAGAACACCGGTCACCGCGCCCGCGAGGGCATTTGCGCCACTGTGGTCGGCAACGCGGGGCGCAAGTTCCCGAGCATTTGCGAACAGCGGATCGCGCTTCATGAGCCAGGAACAAGCCAACTCCGCTTCATCGCGCCCCAGCCTGGAGGCGCTGATCCTCGATGCCATTTTGGAATCGGCGGCGGCCGGCATTCTCTCGATCACGTCGAAAGGCATAATCCGGACCGTCAATGCCGCGGCCTGCAAGATGTTCGGATACCGCGCCGAGGAGTTACTCGGGCAGAACGTCTCGATCCTGACGCACGGCGAAGACCGCAAGAACCATGACGCCTACATGGAGCGCTACCTGAGGACGGGAGAGAGCCGGATTGTCGGCATCGGTCGCGAAGTCACAGGGTGCCACAAAGACGGGCGCCTGTTCCCGCTGCACCTGTCGATTGGCGAATTCAACGTCGACGATGAAACGTTCTTCACGGGCGTGCTGATCGATCTGTCCAAACAGAAGGCCGCCGAAGAGCTGCTGGCACACCAGCAGGCCCTGTTCCGGGCGGTCTACGAGTGCCTGCCCGATCCGGTCGTGATCACCGATCCGGCACACCACGTGCGGACCGTGAACCCTGCCTTCACACGTGTTTTCGGCTACAGCGCCGAGGACCTTGCGGGCAAGCCGACCGAACCGCTGTTCGCGCGACACGAAGACTGGATCAATGTGTGTACGCGTCTTGCCGGGCATTGCGAACCCTCCAGCGACCAGCCTTCGCGCGACATGGAATTCCGCCGCGCCAATGGCGAAGTCTTCCCCGGATCGGTGGTTTCCACGGCCATCGAGACGGCGGAACGGCGCGCCCTGGGATATCTCGATCTCATTCGCGACGTCTCGGCGGAGCGGCGCCAGGAGGCGCAGCTGATGCAGGCCCAGCGCATGGAGGCGATCGGCCAGCTTACCGGCGGGATCGCGCACGACTTCAACAACATCCTCACCGTCGTGATCGGCAATGTCGAACTGCTCGAAATGCGCCTGCGCGAAGACGAAACGACCCTGACGCTGGCGCGCGAAGCCCGCGAGGCCGCGGAGATCGGTGCGCGCCTGACCGACCGGCTGTTGACGTTCGGGCGCCGGCAGATGCTGGAAACGCGGCGCATCAATCTCAACGAGTTCGTTCTGGGCATCATGGAAATCCTGCGTCGCGCCATCGGCGAGGACATCGACGTTTCGACGTCGCTCAGCGCCGATCTCGACCTGACGGAGGTGGATCCCGGCGAAGTCGAAAATGCCGTGCTCAATCTGGCGATCAATGCGCGCGATTCCATGCCCAGGGGCGGACGCATCGTCATCGAGACACGCAATGTCGAACTGGACGCGGCTGCCGTCGCCAAGACACCGGAATTGTCGCCTGGACGCTACGTCGTGCTGTCGGTGTCCGACACCGGGCACGGGATGACACCGGACGTGCGCGCGCGCGCGTTCGAGCCCTTCTTCACCACCAAGGGTCAAGGCGGCGCTGGCAAGGGCACGGGGCTAGGTCTCGCCACGATCTACGGCTTCGTG
>CAZDNY010000542.1:0-2542 GCA_964506885.1 uncultured Hyphomicrobiaceae bacterium
CATCCGGCATCGCGGAGTAATGCCGGTAAGCATCGACGCCGAACCTGAGTGGAGCGATGGCGTGATAAAGCTCGTTGAATAAACTTGTGTCGGATGGTGGCTTGCCGGGCATTGCGTCAAGCAGCTTCTGCCGATCGGCCACAGGCAGTGAGAGCATCTGGATGGTGTAGGCTATGTATTCTTGCGCCATCGGCGCCAGTGTCTTGTTGCGGGCCGCGCAACTCGCAATGCCATGTGTGATTTCGTGAACAGCAAGACTTCGCCAAGCTTCGCGCAGAGGAATTTGACGGTAGGCATTGTCTGGTCCCAGTGAATCGATGCAACCAGAAAAAGTGGTCAACTCTATCCTGTCCTCCTTTGCAAGGTACTGACCAAGAACCGCAGCGCCACAGGGGTGACGCACTTCTTCGACCAGCCTGACGATAAGGTCCAGATCGCGTGCAATTCCGCAGCGCGACAGCAGGCTGGTTGCCATTGTTGCTGCGTGACAAATGTCGGCTGCTTCAAGAGGATCGGCCGACTGGACTATGACTGCTGTGCCTGGACAGCGTTGGCTTGCTCCGTGCGCGAACAACGGATCAGCCAGTGCAAGCAACCCGGCGAGTTGAAGCAAAGCGGCAGTGCGATTTCGCTTTTGTTGCGTCGGCTGAAGCGGTCTAGCCATTTCCCCGGGCGACCTCAATTGCGTTTGCGCTCAGAGTTTCTGATCACGCCTCTTTCAGCGCCTCAATGCAATGTGGCTGCTCATGTCTTGATCGGCGTCAAGGTGATCGAGCGAGCAACTGTTGAGACTTCTTTAGCTCAGGATTACGCTTTGGGTGCGCGGCAATTTTTCAATCGTGCAACGTGGAGCCCGCAGCCTGGGCAAAGAAGAACACAATAATGCTAAGCAATTGGGAGAGAAATAATGTCGATCAAAGGGCTTAAGTTGATCATCGCTGTGGTCGCCCTCGTGGCGATGCCACAACTTGCCGCCGCAGACATGGCCCCGCTCGGCAAGCGGGAGTACGAGTCCAGCTGTGCGTCTTGCCATGGCGCGACAGGGAAGGGTGATGGCCCGCTATCCGGGTACCTTGGGAAAAAGGCAACCGATCTCACCCAGATCATGAAGAACAACAACGGTGTCTATCCGTTCACGCTCTTGGCGGAGATCGTCGATGGGCGCCGCGGCGTAGCACTTCATGGTTCAGGCGATATGCCCGTTTGGGGCAACGTCTACAACAAGAAGGCTGTCGAGTATTACAGCGATTTCCCCGCACCATACGATGCGGAATCGTTCGTCAGAGCCCGGGTCCTCGCCCTGGTCGAGTATATTTATTCCTTGCAGGCCAAGTGATCGCTGTGAAGCGAGCCTGTGAGCGCCGGGCTCTCTGACTGAGCCCGATCAATGTCTGCGCTATAAAACCGTAAGTGACTGCGGAGATCTTCAGATGTGCTGGGGGGCAACCGCTTCGGTGGCCATGGTTGGTATCGGAGCGGCCGCAACCGTCATTTCCGTTTCGCGCGGCATGCCGAGCGCCGTGTCCGCTGCGCTCGGCTACTTCAGCATCATGGAACTGTTGCAGGCGTCAGGCTATGCGGTGCTTGGGCAATGCGGTACGCCCGCCAACGAGACGATTACATTTCTCTCGATGCTGCACATCGTCTTTCAGCCGTTCTTCATCAACGCATTCGCGCTGGAGTTAGTGCCTGAAGCCATCAAGCGCCGAACGCAGGTTGCCGTGTACGTGGCCTGCGCGGTTTCGGCGGTCGTCATGTTGCTCCAGCTCTATCCTTTCGCCTGGGCCGGAAGCTGTCGTATCGGCGCCTCGTTGTGCGGAACAACACTTTGCACGGTCTCTGGCGAGTGGCACATTGCCTGGGACGTTCCCTACAATGGCCTGCTTGCCCCGCTGGACAATGCGATCGGCGTGCAGTCTGCATTTCCGACCTACATGATCGTCGTGTTTCTCCTGCCGCTTCTGTATGGCGCTTGGCGGTTCGTCATTTTTCATGCGCTGGCGGGGCCGATACTCGCAAGCTTCCTGACCAGTAACCCCAACGAAATACCCGCAGTGTGGTGTCTGTTCTCGATAGGTCTAGTCCTGATCGCTCTGAGCCCCGCGATCCGTGGCAAGGTCGAAAACCTGTCATGGTACGGCAAGAGCAAGGCGGCTGATGTTGTCTAGCGTAGTGGCTGTCTGCTGCTGCCTGCGTTTGATCCCCCGCGTGCTGCGTGATGTCGACGGGAGATTCTACTTCTGGCCGAAAGCCGCGCGCCTATGCTGAGGTGCTGTAGCGCGCGCCGAGGCTCTCCATCAGGCCTTCGAACTGCGGGAAGCTCGTGGCGATCATGGCGGTGTCGTCAACGGTGACGGGGGCTTCGCTCGCCAGCCCCATGGTGAGGAAGGCCATGGCGATGCGGTGATCGAGGTGGGTTGCCACCGTGCCGCCGCCCGGCACCTGGCCGCTGCTTCCGTGGACAATGAGCGTGTCGCCGTCAATGGTCGCTTTGACGCCATTGGCTTCAAGCCCTGCCGCCGTGGCCGCGAGGCGGTCGCTT
>CAZDNY010000543.1:0-2532 GCA_964506885.1 uncultured Hyphomicrobiaceae bacterium
AGATGGTCTCGATCTTGACGCCGCGCGCGGCCGCCAGTTGTTCAGGCTTGCCGAGCCCCACGGGGGAAGAATCCACGGCGGTGACGATGCAGCCGTGCTCGGCGAGCCAGTCACCGTGTGGCCCCGCGCCGTCCGCCAGCGACAACACGCGCATGCCGGGTCTGAACAGATGCGCCCGTGTCGCGAGATAGGCGTTGGGACTTGTGCCGAAAGAGTAACCCTCGCCCGCGTAGCGATCATCCCAGGACGCCGGTCCTGTCATGGTCACGCGCTGCGGGCGCGGGGGTCCCCCGGTCGTCTCGGTATCGGATGCCATATGCGCACGTCCACTCGGCTGCGTACCCTGCCCCGCGTCACTCAGTACGTCATCACGCGCACGTCGTCGTCTTCCATGATCGTCTCGATCAGGTGGGCGCCGCCGACGATCCCCTCACATTCGGGAATGAGGTCGTCCTTGGTCATGTCGAAGAGATCGAGGTTGGGCGAGCAGCAATAGAACTTGGCGCCTGCCTCGTGGGCATCCTTGATGAAATCATAAACCGTCTTGGGGCTGCCCTCCTTGACGTGCAGCGTTTCGGCGACGCCCTTCTTCATCAAGCGACCCGAGGTCGCCGTGCAGATCACCTCCACCTCGTACTCCATGGCGGCGGCAACAGAGGCCTGGAAAATCGGTGCGCCCAGTTCCTCACCGTTGCGCGGGTCCGTGTTGGCCATGACGATCACGAGCTTGCTAGCCATGTCTGTTCCTTCGACGTTGAAAGTGATTGGGCACGTAAGAATGAGCGCGGCCTACCGCGGCCGCATCGCCCATGCAGTCTAGCGCAACATGCGGGCGTCCCAAGCAGAAAGCATGGCTCGATGACATCTGTGTTGCGCGAGCGC
Organism: uncultured Hyphomicrobiaceae bacterium; assembly: GCA_964506885.1. Taxonomy (GTDB): domain Bacteria; phylum Pseudomonadota; class Alphaproteobacteria; order Rhizobiales; family Hyphomicrobiaceae; genus JAEUMD01. The sequence goes on from CAZDNY010000543.1 coordinate 883, forward strand.
AAACGCTGCGTACGGAACGCGCGCGTGCACAGCTCCGCATCTGGCGCCACCAACACGTCGGACGCGTTCTCCACAATTTGCGCTGCGCTGTGGCACGGGCGCACTTGACGTTCGGCGCTCGTTGCGGATGTTATAACATCTAAATCCAACTCAGTGCACGGCGAAATCACTGCGTCCAGCCGACATCGGGGCAAAGAATCGGGGCAAAGAACATGCGAAATTGCGGGAGAGCGATAGCGGTCCTGGTCGTGGTCGTCCTGTTTGGACCGGCTTCGCGGCCCGCTGATGCCGGGCACGACGTGTTCCATATCTTCACGCCAGCCGTCGAAGCGGGCCACTTCGGCTTCGAGGTGTTGTCGACGTTCCAGGATCCGCCAAGGGCACACGAGCACGACGACGAGGATGAGGGCGAGGACGATGACCATGCCGGGCACGGACATGCCATGCCACGTGCGGCGCACGAGATTGCGGTCCATGTGGGTGTGACCGACTTCTGGATGACGAAGCTGGCACTCGGCATCAGCCGCGAAGACGGCGACAGCTACGGCGTCGATACGATCGCTTCGGAGAATGTCTTCCGGTTCGGGCCGGCGCGGGGGGGAGCACTCGATCTTGGCTGGTTCACCGCACTTTCCGCAGGGCTCGACAGCGAAGCGACGAACGCCATCGAATTCGGCCCGATCGTGACGCTGGTTTCAGGCCCAATGGCCCTGACGGTCAATCCGTTCTTCGAGAAGACCTTCGGGCGCAACCGGGAAGAGGGTATCGCCTTCACCTATGGCTGGCGCGCCACCTACGCGGTGCACGACACATTCGCGATTGGTGTCGAAGGCTACGGCGAGATCGAGAATATCGGCAACGCGCCGCCGGGCGCCGAGCAGGTGCATCGCATCGGACCGGTGCTCTATTTCGGACACATGCACGGCAGCACGCATGGCGGCCATAACGGACATGGCGCTCATGGCGGTCACGGCCACGGTGCCGGACACCACGGCGGGCATGCACATGGCGGCGAGGAGGTGCATACCTCACACGCACGCTCCAAGGCCGATTGGCATGCGGAGGTCGGTGTGCTGTTCGGCCTGACGGAGGCGACGCCCGATGCCGCCTTGAAGGTCAACCTGGGCGTCGACTTCTGAGACTTGGCGGCGCTCCGTTGTGGCTCACCGCCCCAGCGATCCGAGGCAATCTGAGCGGCGCAGGCGACGGGTTCAGGCCTGCGCCAGAGCCTTTTCGATAGCGCTGCGAAATGCCTCAGGACCGATGGTGCTCATGTCCGGGCGCGTTTCAGAAAAAAACCGATCGATGGCGGGGCCCGCTTCGTGTGCCGGCACGCCCCGAAGCGCTGCTTCCAGGTCGAGCACGAGGCGTGGCGGCGTGACGAAGAAATCTCCGGTGATCAGCGCTTCGCGGATCCGCCGCGAGGTCCCCTCGCCCTCGACACGCACAAAGGCTGTGACCGAGCCTCCCGGTCCTGTCGTGGTGCCTTCCAGTTGTCCGTCATCGCCGGGCGCGTCGATCTCGTAGACGAAAGCGTCCTGGCCGATCTCCTCATCGAACAGGATGCGCATGCGCGCTTCTTCCACCGGCGTGGGCGCAGATGCGTGCACATCGAGGTCCAGTCCGCGTGCGAGGCCCGCGACAATCGCG
>CAZDNY010000544.1:0-2521 GCA_964506885.1 uncultured Hyphomicrobiaceae bacterium
CATGCAAACTCTCCCGAGAGTTCGATGAAGCGCTACGCTTTTTGCGAGTGCTCAGGTCAGCTGTGGGTCAGATTCGACGGGCAGTAACCATTGGATGGAAGAAGTAGACCGAAACCGGTCGTGAGAACAGCAGTTTAGGTCGACGGAGGCGCATGCTGGCCTGTCTCTCAAACAAGGAGACAGACCATGGAAGACCCCAAGACACCAATCGTTCCAACTGAACCGGCCGCCAAGCCTGCGCGCGTCCCTTGGAATAAAGGCAAGCTCGTCGGCGCCAAGCCACCCCTGCGGCCGAGCCACGTCTGGTCGATCCGGACGAAGCTGCAGATCGAGGGCAAGAAGAGGGATCTCGCGCTCTTCAACCTCGCCATCGACAGCAAATTGCGTGGCTGTGACGTCGTCGCCGTTCGCGTCGATGACGTGGCACCAAGCGGTTACTCAATGGACCGCGCGACGATTCGCCAGAAGAAGACCGGCAGGCCTGTGCGGTTCGAGTTGACGGACCAGACGCGGATGGCGATCGACGACTACCTAAGACTGACTGGGCGGAAGCCCGGTCAGTTCTTGTTCGCGGGGCGGGGCGATCGCGGCGGCTTGACGACCCGACAGTACGCGCGCCTCGTTCAGGAATGGGTGGCCAGCATCGGGCTCGATCCCGCGAAGTTCGGGACGCACTCGCTGCGCCGGACCAAGGCGGTGCTCATCTATCGCCGCACCGGAGACCTGAGGGCGGTGCAGCTTTTGCTCGGTCACTCGAAGATCGAAAGCACTGTACGATACCTCGGCATAGAGGTTGATGACGCCATCGAGATCGCCGAGAAGATCGACATTTGATCGTCGACGTAATGCCCCAAATACCGGACGTGGTCGGCGACGCCCATAGCGCCGCCGATCATGGGGGCGCCGACTTACGCAATTGGGATGATGCGTCGCGCGAATCAATTAGTCTTCGGACCTGTACAGTCCTAGCGTCTTTCTCTGCTCGGCCCAGTCCATTTGCAGGTCGGTCAAGGTCGAAAGGCCGTGGCCGCGGGGCAGAGTGCCGTCGATCGCAGCCTTGACGATATCCGGCGCGAGAAAAGCGAGCGACAGGATCATGCGAACGGATCGTTCGCTTCGGCTTTCGCGTGCGGCGATTGCAGCGAGGTCGGGAACGTCGCTTTGAAGCAGTTGATCCAGCCAAGCCCTTCCAATCGCAGTTGCGGTCAGCAGTCGCGCGCGAGCCTCGGCACGGATACGGGATCGGCTCGGCGGAGCAGCCGCCTCCTGTCCGCCGCTTGGAACCGTCACGGAGCGACGCCGTCGGTAATTGGGTGGCGTCCAGGCAAGCTGGATCGGCTCAGGAGCATTGTTCGCGTTCCCCTTGGCCAGAAGTGCGATCGAGATCACGGAGGATGAAACGGTGATCTGGTCCACGGAGTTCTGAACGGTTTCACGCGGATCAGCGGCGACATCGTCCAGAATCCCGGCTTCCCGCAGCGCGGCGAGGATGCGGTCCTCAATGCCCCGGGCTGCAACTCGCCTGACCGATCCGGCCTTCGCCGTGTTCCCCTGAACCACCGCAGCCGAAACGTAGTAGCGATAGCGTACGCCGCGTTTGATGGCGTAGCTCGGCGTCATGCGATTGCCGCGGTCGTCGAACAGCTTACCAATCAGCAGGGCCTTGGATTGCCGCCAGTGCTCGCGGTGTCCCCGGCGATTGGCGTCAAGGATATCCTGAACCGCGTCAAACAAGTCCTTCTCAATAATTGCGTCGTGCCCGCCGGGATAGCTTTTGCCGCGATGGTTGATCTCGCCCAGGTAGGTGCGGTTGCGCAGGAGTGAGGAGAGCGCGCCAACCAAGAACGGGATTCCGCCGACTGTGCGGCCCGTGGCCAGTGCTCGTTGCCGTGTCACGACTCCACGCTCGCGCAAGTCTCGCTGGAGGGCGGGTAGTGACCGCAGTTCCCGATAGCGATCGAAAATAAGTCGCACCGTTTCGGCTTCTTTCGACACAACGAAAAGCTTGCGGTTTTTCACCATGTATCCGAGCGGCACCACGCCGCCCATCCACATGCCCTTCTTTTTGGATGCCGCGATCTTGTCGCGGATGCGTTCGCCAGTGACTTCGCGCTCGAACTGGGCGAACGATAGGAGCACGTTGAGCGTCAGACGTCCCATCGAGGTGGTCGTGTTGAACGATTGCGTGACCGAGACGAACGAGACGTTGTGCGCATCGAACAGTTCAACCAGCTTTGCGAAGTCCGCCAAAGATCGTGTCAGCCGATCGACCTTGTAGACCACAACTATGTCGAGCCGACGCTCGCGGATCTCGTCCAGTAGAGACTGCAGCGCAGGCCGCCCCATGTTGCCACCCGAGAAGCCGCCGTCATCGAAGCGCGTTTTGATGTGACGCCACCCTTCATGAGTCTGGCTATTGATATAGGCTTCACAGGCCTCGCGTTGCGCTTCGAGCGAATTGAAATCCTGCTCGAGCCCGGCGTCTGTCGAGACGCGCGTATAGACGGCGCAGCGCAGCGGC
>CAZDNY010000545.1:0-2519 GCA_964506885.1 uncultured Hyphomicrobiaceae bacterium
AGGCTCCACTGCGCGCAGCCCCGAAGTCAACTCCAGCAACTTGCGAGGATGCAGCAGCGCCCGTAGCGGGACATCCAGCGCCTGGGCCAAATCAACGGCCGTATCCAAGCGAACATCGCCCTCCTCCTGGATTCGCTGCCAGCTTTCCCCGGAAATCGCAGCCTTTGCCCGCAACTTCGACGGACCGATGTTCCGGTCGAGCATTTGCATCTGGACCACGGGCCAGCTAAGTCGCGTCAGACCTGTGCGAGTTCCCGTCCGTTTTTTCATCGTTCCGGCGGGGGGGTTCTGCGGAATGAAGAGCGGTTTTTTTCCCGGTATGAACGTTTCGGATTATCGCCTTGAATGCAAACAGACGCAACATTCACCACGAAAACACAAGGAATCGAACGGATGAACGCAATACGTCGGGTTGTAGACGTTTTCGTCCAACGTTTTGTTGCCTCCGTCGGCTCGATGCTTGCGGCTCGCGTGGAAGCCGTGGCCGCACTGATGCATGCCGAGCAGCAGGACGAATTGGAACAACGGGCCCGCCAATTCGAAGTCGATGGCAAGCAACATCTCGCGGAGGACCTCAGGTGGCGGGCAGCGCAATTGGCCGAGTCAACACCTGGCGCCGGCAATCATGAGCTGCCGCCTGCTCTCTCGCACCAGCCGCCGCAGCCGGAGCGGCCCCGCATCGCCCAAGTCGATTCACCCAGCGACGATGCTCCCGATGACAACGGACCGCGAGAAGAGCCCACCACTCGGCGGCCAAAGCGACGCCGTTCGTGCCACCGCGGCAAGACCAGCTGAAGGACTCGAGGTGAAGTGGAAATGAGACTGGATGCCAGTACACCGACGGGATGGGCACTGCGCGAGTTGACCTGGCGCGTCCGCGTGATGACGACCGAGCAACTTGGACGTCTGTTGGTCGCCCGGTGTGCCGCCAACGTCTCTACCCGTTCCCTGACCCAACGGTTGGGCGCAAAAGGCTACATGGAAGTTGAGCGTGCCGCCGCCGCTTTCCACGAGGTGCACGACCCGCTGGTGGTCCGCTCTCCAAACGGACCGGCGCCCGATTTTGCCGCGCTTGCGCGGAAACTGGAAAGACGTTGGCGGAATGTCAACACACGGCGAGTGACCCTTTGCTGGGCCACACCGGCAGCCGCTCGACTCCTAGGCGGATTGGCCGCCTTTGCGGCCCGGTCATCCCAACTGGAGCACGACTTGGGCACTGCCAGCATTCTGGTGCGATTGCACGAGACTCGCCCGCAACTTGCAGACTGCTGGATCGGTGAGGACATCTTACGCCGCGATTTCGCCGTCGGAAGTCCTTTGTTGAGTCAGATTCCTGACGCTGCTTTTGTCTGCGAAGAGCGAATCGTTCGTGTCGTCGAATTCGGCGGTCAATACTCCGCAAGGCGACTACGCCGCTTCGACAGACATTTCTTTCAGGTACACAGAATCCCCTACGAGATCTGGTAGACGCACATGTCCAAACGATCGAAGAAGAGCCGACTCAGTGCACGCGCGCAACAGATTCTTCATTTGGCCAAGAACGGGATGGTCACTGTGGAGATTGTCCACAGTTGCTTCTATCCCGAGCCAGATGTCGAGGCAGTGCGTTCTGCCTTGCGCCGCATGGTCGAGCTGGGTCGTCTGAAGACGGAGCCGCTTGATGCGAGACGCGGGTATTATCGATTGACCGCGCGAGGAGCAAGGCTGATTGGTGTATCGCGCAAGTACGCGCAGCCCCTGAAACGACAGGGCAAGCTCCAGCGTTACGCCGTTTCTTGGTTCATTCACGCCGATCGTCCGGGACAACGGGCGCTCTTGAACCCCACCGATTATCCCGAGCGATTCCCAGTCGGCGCACACCGACTACCCCGATGTCCTTTCTTTCTCGACCGCAGTGAGGATTTGTGCCGCATGGGCTTCATCCTAGTTGACCACAACGCCCACTACCGGCGAATGGGTCGCAAGGCAGTGAAGCTCCTGGGGCGTTTTCTTCGCCATGGCTGGTTCGACTCCCTCATTCGTCAGGACGCCTTTCTGGTCACCATCCTGACGTTTTCCACCCACCGACAGCAAACGTTTCAGAAGCACGTGCCCCGATCCATCGCGGACCAGCTGCGCTACCCGCTCTCCAAACTCCGGCCCGAGCTGCGCACGCAGATCCCGTCGCTTGTTCGCGTCCATGTCATTCCGGGCCTCGATGAGATCATCACTCAACCTGCGAAAGAAAAGGCCAAACCATGACCAATTTCACTCAGCCAGGCCCGTCGCCCGTGGAAGAGACGCTCACGCACAAGACCGATGTCTTGGACTGGTCGGAGATGGAATCACAGCCCTGCGATCTTCAGTTCCGCACGGAATTCCACCTCAGCGCCAGGGACACGGTGCAGATCACCTTTCATATCATGACGCAGCTGGTCGTTGTGTCGTTGGCCGCCTGGCTACTGGCCCGCCCGATCGCCGTCGCTTCCGCACGCTGGCTAGACCATTGGCTGTTCGCCATGTTGTCGATTGCTGCAGGA
>CAZDNY010000546.1:0-2514 GCA_964506885.1 uncultured Hyphomicrobiaceae bacterium
TGATCTTGCGCATGCCTCGGGTCACGCCGCCGAAGCTGACGACGCCGTCGACCTCGGTGATCGTGGCCGCTTCCTTCGGACGGCGGGCCTCGAACAGGTCGGCGACGCGCGGCAGACCACCGGTGATGTCGCCGGACTTTGCAGACGCGACGGGAAGACGTGCGAGCACGTCGCCGGCCTTGACCTTGGCGCCGAGATCGACCGACAGGACGGAGTCCACAGAAAGCAGGTAGCGGGCATCACCGCCGCGCTCCACCTTCAAAGGCTTGCCCTTGGCGTCGTTGATGATGACTGCGGGCTTGAGTTCGGCGCCACGCGGGGTTGCGCGCCAGTCGATGACGACGCGGTTGGTCGAGCCCTTGACCTCGTCGGTCTGCTCGCGCACCGAGGCGCCCTCGATCAGATCCTCGAAGGCGACGGTGCCGTCGACCTCGGTGAGGATCGGGCGGGTGTAGGGATCCCACTGCGCCAGCTTGGCACCACGCTTGACCTTGTCGCCGTCGTCGACGTGCAGACGCGCACCGTAGGGCAGCTTGTGGGTCGCCAGTTCCTTGGTACCGCCCTGGTCGACGATGACGATCGACATGTTGCGGCCCATGGCGACGAGGCGGCCCTGGCTGTCCTTGACGACGTTGCGGTTGCGGATCTTCACCGTGCCGTTGAAGTTGGACTCGATGAACGAGGTGTCGACCACCTGCGCGGTGCCGCCGATGTGGAAGGTGCGCATGGTGAGCTGGGTACCCGGCTCGCCGATCGACTGGGCGGCGATGACGCCGACCGCCTCGCCGATGTTGACGCGCGTGCCGCGTGCCAGGTCACGGCCATAGCAAGCCGCGCAGACGCCGGTGACGGTCTCGCAGGTGAGAACCGAGCGGATGCGGACTTCCTGGACTTCGGCCTTGGCAATGGCGTCGGCGTGGCGCTCCTCGATCAATTCGCCCGACTTGACGATGACCTCGCCGGTCGCCGGGTCGATCACATCTTCCTGGGTGGTACGGCCGAGCACGCGCGCGGCCAGCGACACGATCACCTGACCGGCGTCGACCACCGCCTGCACCTTGATGCCGGCGTCGGTTCCGCAATCCTCTTCGGAGATGATCGCGTCCTGGGCGACGTCGACGAGACGGCGCGTCAGGTAGCCCGAGTTGGCGGTCTTCAGGGCGGTGTCGGCGAGACCCTTGCGGGCGCCGTGGGTGGAGTTGAAGTACTCCAGAACCGAGAGGCCTTCCTTGAAGTTCGACTTGATCGGCGTCTCGATGATCTCGCCCGACGGCTTCGTCATCAGACCACGCATGGCGGCCAGCTGACGCATCTGTGTGGGCGAACCACGCGCACCGGAGTGGCTCATCATGTAGACGGAGTTGATCGGCATGTCGCGGCCGGTCTTGGGGTCCTTCTGCACGGCGGAAATGCGATCCATCATCTCCTTGGAGATCTGATCGGTGCACTTCGACCAGGCGTCGACCACCTTGTTGTACTTCTCCAACTGCGTGATCAGGCCGTCGTTGTACTGCTGCTCGAACTCCGCCACCTGCTTGTCCGTCTCTTCGACGATCGCGTGCTTGGTGTCGGGGATCAGCATGTCGTCCTTACCGAACGAGATGCCGGCCTTGAAGGCGTGATAGAAGCCCAGCGCCATGATGCGGTCGCAGAAGATGACCGTCTCCTTCTGACCGCAGTTGCGGTAGACGGCGTCGATCATTCCGGAGATGGCCTTCTTCGTCAGCAACTGGTTGACGAGGTCGAACTTGACGCCTGCCACGCGCGGCAGAAGCTCGCCCAGCAGCATGCGGCCCGGCGTCGTCTCGTAGACGCGGGCGATCTCGTTGCCTTCTTCATCGAGCGTTGTCACACGGCCCTTGACCTTGGCGTGCAGGGTGACGGCGCCCGCCTCCAGTGCGTGATGGATTTCGGGCACGGAGGAGAACAGCATGCCCTCGCCCGGTTCGCCCTCGTGCACCATCGAGAGGTAGTAGAGGCCCAGCACGATATCCTGCGACGGCACGATAATGGGCGAGCCGTTGGCGGGATGGAGGATGTTGTTGGTCGACATCATGAGGACGCGCGCTTCCAGCTGCGCCTCGAGCGAAAGCGGCACGTGCACGGCCATCTGGTCGCCGTCGAAGTCGGCGTTGAAGGCGGCGCAGACGAGCGGGTGCAGCTGGATCGCCTTGCCCTCGATGAGGACCGGCTCGAAGGCCTGGATGCCCAGGCGGTGCAACGTCGGTGCGCGGTTGAGCAGCACGGGGTGCTCGCGGATCACCTCGTCGAGCACGTCCCAGACCTCCGGGCGCTCCTTCTCGACGAGCTTCTTGGACTGCTTGACGGTGGCCGCCTGGCCCAGCGTCTGCAGGCGCGCGTAGATGAACGGCTTGAACAGCTCCAGCGCCATCTTCTTGGGCAGGCCGCACTGGTGCAGCTTCAGCTCGGGACCGACGACGATGACCGAGCGGCCGGAGTAGTCGACGCGCTTGCCAAGCAGGTTCTGGCGGAAGCGGCCCTGCTTGCCCTTGA
>CAZDNY010000547.1:0-2508 GCA_964506885.1 uncultured Hyphomicrobiaceae bacterium
CGCGCGCAAGATCAACTGGGGCGGCGTCCTGCGCGCCGACGAACCATTTCGCGTAGAAGCCTCCTGCAAGGCCTCGCGCATTTATCATTCCGGCGCCGCCGCCCAGCGCATCGCGCGGGCCATCAGCGAGACGCTCGGCGCGCCGAATGCCGAAGACGCCCCGATTACCGTCATGGTGCGCATCGACAAGGACGTGTGCACACTCGGCGTCGATACCTCGGGCGAACTCCTGCACAAGCGCGGGCACAAGGAAGCGGTGAACAAGGCACCGATGCGCGAGACCATGGCGGCGCTGTTCCTGCGGCAGTGCGGCTACCAAGGCCGGGAGCCGGTTGTCGATCCGATGTGCGGTTCGGGGACGTTCGTCATCGAGGCGGCGGAAATCGCGGTGGGTCTGAAGCCCGGGCGGGGGCGCGCGTTCGCCTTCGAGCGGCTCGCAACGTTCGATGCCGAGGCGTGGCGGGTGATGCGCGCGGGTAGCGATGCGCGCATTTCGACGCCGGGTTTCAAGTTCTACGGGAGCGACCGCGACGCCGGCGCCATTGCCATCAGCCAGGCCAACGCGGAGCGCGCGACCGTCGGCGATCTTACCGAATTCCGGCAGTGCCCGGTCAGCGAGATCGTTGTTCCCGAGGGGCCTGCCGGGCTGGTGCTCGTCAACCCACCCTACGGCACGCGCCTGGGCGAGGCCTCCCGCCTGAAGCCGCTCTACCGCGCCCTTGGCCAGACGCTGCGTGAGCGGTTTGCCGGCTGGCGGGTCGGGCTCATCACCAGTGATCAGGCCCTGGCGGGCGCAACCGGCCTGCCGTTCAAGCCGGCAGGTGCTCCGGTTCTCCACGGCGGGCTGCGCGTGCGCCTCTACCTGACCGAACCGCTCGCCTGAGACCCGGCAACAGGTGCGACCGATGCGCCCGCCTGCGGTCTGCCCGCACGCGCAATCCGGCTTGCTGGTGACAGGACCCGAGCGCCGCTGCTAGCTTTGTTGAACCATGCCCGATCAAGGTCCAAGTCTTCTCGATCTCATTGCTGGACGCGCCCTCCCGGTCGTGCACGTCGGCGCGGGCGATAAGCTGTTTTTGAAGGGCGACGCGGCGGGCGCCATGTACGTTGTGCGCTCCGGCATGATCGAAGTGCTGATGTTCGGGCGGATCCTGGAAAAGGTCGGTCCTGGCGGGATCGTCGGCGAAATGGCGCTGATCGACGATAACGCCCGGTGCGCGGCCGCGCTCACCGCAACCGACACGGAACTTTTCGCCATTTCGCGCGATGCGTTCTATGACATCGTGCGCGACGAGCCGCGATTCGCGCTCGCGGTACTCGAGATCCTGGCGCGCCGGCTGAGACGGATCACCGGAGCGCAAGCCGGGCACAGCGGGCAGGCGGCGGCACCGTGAGAAACGCTCCGGGGCCAGTCAGGCGGTGGCCTGCCGGGCGGAGAGGGACGAAGCCTGGATGGATCAGGAAGACGATCTCAAGCCAATCTTCCGGCGTCTCGAGACTTCGCCGTTTCGCAGCCGCTTCCGGCTCGATGCGCGCGACCGAACCTATTTCGACGAGAAGGGACGTGACGACGTGCTCGAACATGCGCGCGCGTTCATTTCGGAGCGGCTGGCACCCAGGCATCCCAAGAACGACGGGCAGCAGACGCCGATGCGCGGCCATCCCGTGTTCGTCGCCCAGCATGCGACCGCTACGTGCTGCCGTGGGTGCCTGGAGAAATGGCACGGCATTGCCGCAGGACAATCGCTGAGCCAAGCGCAGCAGGATTTCGCCGTGCGGCTCATCGCGCATTGGCTCGACAGCCAGGTCCGGCTGCCTCGTCCGAGTGCGCCGGCTGCTTCGCGCAAAGCATCCAAAGAGTCGACGAAAGCCAGTTGCCGGGCCGGACCGGGTCGCAAGCCGCGCCGCAGACGCGGCAATCCCGATCAGCTCGATCTGTTCGGAGCGATGTCGAACCCGCCCGACAAGGGCTAAAGGAGACCACGTGGACCGTCCGGCTGAGCCTGTGTCACAGCAGGCGCAGCGCGCGGAAGCTCGCGGTGCCCTCACGGCCGACGATGATGTGATCGTGTATCTGGATGTTGAAGGGCTTTGCAGCCTCGACGATCAGCTTGGTCATGTCGATGTCGGCGCGCGAAGGCGTGGGGTCGCCCGAGGGGTGATTGTGCACCAGGATCATGGCCGTTGCGCCGACCTCGAGCGCGCGCTTGATCACTTCGCGCACATAGACCGGCGTGTGATCGACCGTACCCTTGCCCTGCACTTCGTCAGCGATGATCTTGTTCTTCTTGTCGAGAAAAAGGACGCGGAACAGCTCGCGGCTCTCGAAGGCCTGGGCGGCACGGACGTATGCGATCACCTCGCTCGTCGACGACAAGGCGGGACGACGCACAACCTCCTCGCGTTTCAAGCGCAAGGCCGCGGCGCGGACGAGCGCCAGTTCACTGGCGACGGCTTGGCCGGCGCCTTTCACTTCCTTGATGCGTTCTGGCGGCGCGTTGATCACCT